>JABFSD010000980.1 GCA_013140935.1 Acidobacteriota bacterium | reverse complement strand
TCGGCGGCGCTTCGGTCCAACCGGCTGGGCCTGCGCGAGTTTTCACCTGCAAGCCGCCGCAATCGTCCTGCTTCAATATCGTCAGCAAGCCGTAATCGGTATGTTCGCCTACGCCCCAGCTCGCCGCGTCGGCGTGTGCCGGATAGTTGAAGATGCGAAACAGGATCAGCGGATCGCGGGTGTAACGTTCCGCGAAATAACTCTCCGGCAAATTCAAACTCAGCGCGAGGCCGCGCATTACGGTGTGGCCGAGTTCGGTCAGCGCGGCGAGATAATCCAGGACGGTTTGGCGAAACTCCGGCATCTCAGCAGGGAACTGATTTGTGCCGTGCAAGGGCAACGGATGTTCGTGGCTCAACTCCGCGCCGAAATACAACCCTTCCTTCCAATCGGGCTGGCCTGAAGTCAATTCGTTGCCGACCGGGAAATAGCCGCGCCACGCTTTGCCGCCGTGCGTCATAGCAATCTGCGTTTTGGCTTCGAGCGGTTGCGCGAAAAACGTGCGGCTTTGTTGTTCGAGGCGAGCTTGCAAGGTTTCACTTACGCCGTGACCAGCGAGGTAAAAGAAACCGTGTTCACAACAGGCGGCCCGCAGTTGTGCGGCGATGTCAGATGGTTTTGTGTGCAGCGAACCAAGGTCTATGAGTGGAATCGAAGTTTGCATGGCGATGATTATTACGCGCGTTGTCTCGTCTGGCGAAGAGTGATAAATAACGCAGCATGCTAAAAACAGTTTTTCTCCTGTTGTTTTCGCTGCCGGTGATGGCTGCGCCGTGCGTCACGCTGGATTGCAAGGAGTGGGTAAAGCTCGGCGACGGAACGTCTGCGTCGCTGATTTATCGCTCGCATCCGTTGACGGTGAAAAACGAAGCCATCACGCGCGCGTTCGTGTTGATTCACGGCGCGGGACGCGATGCCGACAATTACTTTCGCACCGCCGTCGCTGCGGGTTTTTTAGCTGGCGCGTTGGAAAATACGCTCATCATCGCGCCGCGCTTCGCTGCGAAAAACAGCGGATGCAACGACACGCTCGACGCCAATGAACTCAACTGGCCGTGCAGCGGTACGAGTTGGCGCGCAGGCGGCATCGCTACGAATAACGAACGGCTCACGTCCTTCGATTTTATGGATGAAGTGTTGCGCAAGCTCGCCAGCAAAGAAGTTTTTCCCAATCTGAAAGCCGTCGTCATCGGCGGACATTCGGCGGGCGGGCAATATGTCACGCGCTATCAAATGGCGAATCAGGTGCATGATTCGTTGGGCGTGCCGGTGCAATACATCGTGTCGAATCCGTCGAGTTATTCCTATCTCGACGCGACGCGCCCGAATGCGACCGGTGATGTGTTCGGCGCTTTCACCGAAGGCCGTAATTGCACGACCTTCGATCAATGGCCTTACGGCTTGCAGAACCGCGTGGGTTATACGGCGAAGCTCACCGACGAACAGTTGAAAAAACAACTGGCGGCGCGTTCGGCAATTTATTTGCTGGGCGAATTGGATACGACACCGTTGGCGGGATTTGACGGTTCGTGTCCCGCGATGGCGCAGGGCGCGAATCGTTGGTTGCGTGGACAAGCCTTTGGCAAATACGTCAATCAAAAGTTCAGCGCGAAACATCAGGTCGTCCCGGTTCCGCTGTGCGGCCACAATGCGCGTTGCATCTTCACCGCCGAAGTTGCGTTGCCGCTCCTATTCCCCCAACCCTGAGTTATGGAAAACGAAAAGTCTTCTGAATATCTGCACGGCACGCATCCCGCAGAGCAAGAGCGTCTGTCGTTGTTGAACGAATTGCTCAACGCGGGTTCGTTGCGCGAACTGGATTTGCGCGGTCTCGAGCGCGTGCTCGACGTAGGCTGTGGCTTGGGGCAATTCGCGCGCGAGATGGCGAATTGCACCGGCATCGCTGTGGTCGGCATCGAGCGCAGCGCCGAACAAATCGCAGCGGGCATTCGGTTAGGGATAGAGAAAGGCGGATCTTCGCTCGTGCAGTTTCGGCAAGGCGACGCTGCGCAATTGCCGCTCGAAGATGACGAGTGGGGAACTTTCGACGTAGCGCATACGCGCTTTTTGCTCGAGCACCTGCGCGAGCCGTTGCCGGTGGTTGAGGGGATGGTGCGTGCCGTGCGCAAAGGCGGACGCATCGTGTTGGAAGACGACGATCACGATCTCTTGCGTCTGTGGCCTGAACCGCCGGGGGTTCAGCAATTGTGGCAGGCTTATCAGAAAAGTTATGAGTATCTGGGCAACGACCCGAACATCGGACGCAGACTCGTTGCCTTGCTGGTCGAAGCCGGAGCCAAACCGGTGCGTAACAGCTTCGTGTTTTTCGGCAGTTGTGCCGGGCATTGGCGCTTCGCGCAATACGCCGAAAATTTGATCGGCGTTATTCAAACTGCGCGCGCCACGGTGGTCGAAGCCGGATTGCTCGACGCTGCACAATTCGATGCCGCTCTCGCAGCCTTGCGCGAATGGAGCAAGGACGCGACGGCTACGATTTGGTACGCGATGTCCTGGGCCGAAGGGCGTCGTCCTTGAGTCGAAAAATATACGATATGGGCTATGGCACTTTGAGCCTAGCAATGGCTTTAATCTTAATGTTTCTGTCAGTAATTTCGCACAAATTGATGGAAAAATATGATGTCGAGTGCAGTTTGGACTAGTACATAAGCATAGGTTTATGGTAAAAGCTGCAGGCGATTTGCGGGCAATGCGAATCGCAGCCTCACAAGCTAAAAACCTTCATCGTTGCCAAAATTAATAATTAAGCAACCCCCACGAACTTGGTGAAAGGCTGGTAGAGGTACGTGTATGCAGAGGCGCTGCGGTGTTTCTCGCGGGACAAGGTGATTCGGTGATGGTGAAAGTAGGGAAACGCTGACAAAACAACGGTATCCCTAAACGATTATCGTTGAGAGTGGCGCGACACTCTCACGGTGGACTGGGCCAGCTTCGGTGAAGGTGAGAAAAAGGCGTGGCCTGCGGTGCATGGTGTTGGTGTGGGCCGGGATGCAGGCCACGGGAGTCGGTGATGGTGTGGTGCTGGAAGTGGTGTAACTGGCGCAGAGCCGCCACGGTGATCGTTTTTTTTATGCTGCTCGTTTCGCTCCCCAGTCGAGACGAGCAGCGTGTGTTTCCTGCTGTCGCCACGAATGCCCTGAACGTCGCTACGGAAGCCGCCTCACAACCGACGCTGGCATTAAAACCGGACGACGGATCTGTCTCAGCCATTACGCATTTCGCGCGGGCGCAGGCTGCGCGCAAGAAAAAACAATGGGCAGTGGCGCAAAGCGAATGCGAACGTGCCCTGTGTTTGGCTGAAACCTTCCGCTTTGCGCAAGCCAGCGCGACGCAACAAACGCAACATCTCGAACAATTTCACAAACAATATCAGCGCTACCACGAATTTTATTTATCCCTGTTGATGGAACGGCATCAGCCCGAACGCGCCTGGGAAGCTCACGAACGCGCCCATTGGTGGCGTTGGCAAAAGACGATGAGTAATTGGGCGGGCCGCGATAAACCTATTCCGCTCAACGACCCTCAGCTATCCATCCTGCGTGACGTAAAAGAACAACTGCTCGACGATCAAACCGAATTGCTGGAATACGCGCTGGGCGAAACACAAAGCTATTTGTGGCGGGTTACGCGCGCGGGCGTGCAATCTTATGTCTTGCCGCGCCGCGCCGTGATTGAAGCGGAAGTGCAGCGAGTGCTGAACGCGCTCGCGCCTGCTGACCGACAAACGGTTTGGCGAGAGGCGTCGTTACAACAGCTTCGCGCCTGGTTGTTGCCTCATTTGAAAGCAGAGCCGGTCGCGCATCAACGGCGCTGGCTGATCGTCGCCGAAGGTCTATTGCAACAAGTGCCGTTCGGTTTGTTATCGGCTACGGCGGAAACCTCGGCTGACATTACGCACATTCCTGCCGCCTTTGCCCTACTGAAAACGAAGCCGAAAACGAATCGTTCTTTGGCGGCCTTGCCTGCTGGCGTGGCGGTGCTGGCCGATCCGGTCTTCGGCAGACACGACGAGCGCATCGAAAACATACAACGCAAAACCAGCGAAGCGCAGTGGATGCTGCGCAGCGCGACGGAAACGGCGCTCATGCCGCGCCTGCCTTTCGCGCGCCGTGAAGCCGAAAACCTCACCAATCGTTTCGTTCCGCTGATGACTCTGCGCGCGTTAGGTTTTGACGCCAATCGGGAACTGGCCTTGAGCGGACGGCTGGCGCGTTATCCGATCATTCATTTCGCCACGCACGGCGTGCTGAACGCGGCGCATCCCGAACGTTCGGGCCTAGTGTTGTCGCAAGTGAACGAACGCGGCGAACCGCAAGCGGGTTTGTTAGAACTGCGGGATATTTGCCGCTTACGGTTGCCGGCGGAATTGATCGTACTCAGCGCCTGTGAATCGAACCGGCTGGCCGAAGGATTTTTATACGCGGGTGCGCGTCGCGTGCTGGCATCGTTGTGGCCGGTGAATGATGCGGCTACGTCAGAGTTGATGGCGCGTTTTTATGATGCCTTGCTGAATAACGATCGCTTTGCGCCCGCCGCCGCCTTACGGCAAGCGCAGCTTTCCCTAGCGCGCGAACCGCGTTGGCAACATCCTTACTATTGGGCGGGCTTTGCGTTGCAAGGGGAATGGTGATTAGGCGGGCGGTGCTGGCGCGCCACTTTTTGTCATTGTTTAGTACAAGTCTGGGTAGGCGGTATTAAAAAACGTCTCTCATACAAAAAAACCAGCATTCGGGTGTAATGCTTTTTGACCTGCTCCACTAGGGAACAGAGAAACAGTTGTTCAGGTTTTCGATCCTGAGATTTCATCAGGGGATTGGTCAACACGTTGGCTTTCAATGTGGTTGTGATTCGTCTGGTGTTTGGTGTGCGGTGCTTGAGCGAGCCGATTGGGTTATAGGTGATTCGGGTGCTTGGTGATTGAATGATTAGCTCGCGCAAGCTGGTGATTTGAGAATGGCGTAAAAGCAACGCCAGTCCCCCTTTTTCTTTTTCGACAACTTATATTTTGGGCGATTCGCTAGTGGTGATAGCCGCTGGGCTGGGCTTGCGGTTATTGATGGATGCTTGCGTCAAGGCGCTGCGATTGGCTGCTAACAGTCGCATCGTTGGGTATGCAAGCGGTGACGGACGGGTGTGGATGTTTTGACTCCCACGGCTATCACCAGTGGCTGATCGCCTACAGATTTCTCACCAGTTTCCCCCCCGTCAACCCCAAAGGGAGTTGCACGCATTACGTTGCGCACGAGGTCGGCCCACCGGTCGCCGTGGGCAATAGTGTGGCTTCCTTTGGGGCATTTCATTTTCGATTACTTGAATTCAAGCACCTGCCTATCCCGCAACAAACGCTCACGCAACTTCACGTAAGGCACATCCTGCACCGCTAACTTTTCCTCCAGTGCCAGCACCGCCGCCGTCGCCGCTGATTGTCCCAAAATCATAAACACCGGCTCCATGCGAATGCTGCCGTAAGCGATGTGCGAACTCGACATCGCTACGGGCACGAGCAAATTGTCGGCTTGGCCTTTTTTCGGTACGAGCGAACCGTAAGCAATCTGATAAGGCCCGTTCGTCGAGACGCCGATGTCGCCTTCGTTTTGCACGTAGGCGTCTTTGCCTGCGCCGATTATGTACCGCTGAATGTTGTGCGAATCCATGCCGTATGATCCCATTCCTACCGAGTCCGGCGTAGCGCGTTGCTTGAGCAATTCGTTTTCAGTCATCACATAAGCGCCGATCATGCGGCGCGCTTCGCGCACATAAATCTGATGCGGCCAGTTGCCGTTATCTTTGAATTCATCGCGCGCCAAGCCCCATTTGCGAAATTCGTCCTGCACGTCTTTCGGCACGCGCGGATCGTTGGCGATGAACCACAGCCAGCCTTTTTGATATTGCTCGTGTTCTTTGATGATGGCGCGGCGGCGTTCATACGAGGCGTCGGGATAATCGTAATTCATCCCGATGTTGTCGGTGCTGAACGGGCCGTGATTGTTGGTGTCGGTTTTGCGATTGGGGATGCGGTCGAATTTCTGAAAGGTTCCGCGCCAGCCCGCCAGAAAGACCCGCAACAGCAACTCGTATTGCTTCGCGTCATAACCTGCGGGTTTAGGAAACGGTACGCGATTGCTTTCGTGATCGGTCAAACACATGCGAAAGCAGTAAGCCTGAACTTTGTTGTCAGCCGCGCCATATTCGCCCGGCGGTGCGGTCGAAATGCGCGGCAAGACGCCACTCGCCGCATCGCCGGGAACCCAATAAGGACTGAGCTTTTCTTTGACCGGATCGAAGTAATGTTTGTGATGCAGCACGCCGGTTTGTACGCCTGCCCATTGCTCGTCGTATTGCGCTTTCGCTTCGCGGCCTACGTGATAGCTGACGCCTGCGGTTGCCATCAGATCGCCTTCGTAAGTCGCGTCAATAAACATTCGGCCTGTGTAGGTTTTGCCGCTCAGCGTTCTGATAGAAACGATGTTGGCACCGTTCTTTTTGACGCCGTTCTTGCGATCAAGCCATTCGTTGCGAATGACGAGGATTTGAAATTCGCGGACGAAATCTTCAAAGACTTGTTCGGCGACGTGCGGCTCAAAAATCCACATCGTACGGTTCTCGCCATCGAGCGCGACCGTGCCTTGCCCTTTATTGCCGAACTGCTCGCGCCGTTCCTGTCGCCACGCTTCCGACTTGTCATAGTGCTGATAGACGCGATGATAGAACTCGCGCGCGAGTCCGCCAATGACGGCTTTATTGCCGGTGTCGGTGAAGCCCAAGCCGCCGCTCGACAAGCCGCCGAGGTGCTTGTCAGGCGAAACGATGATGACCGTCTTGCCCATCTGTTTGGCTTGAATAGCAGCCGTGACCGCCGCCGCCGTGCCGCCATAAATCACCAGATCATAAGCCTGCTGCGATTGTGCAATTAACGAAGCAGGCAAAACCAACCACCAGCACAAACACCAAAATCGCTGCATCACTGATTTACTCATTGCTTTGATTGAGCATTGCAAGCTGTAGCGCGGATTAGTAATTCGCACTACAGCTTGCAACCCTGTAACCCAACTTAAAACGTATACCGCAATACCAACTGAATGTTGCGCGGTTGATTGCCTTGCGTCGTGA
>JABFSD010000518.1 GCA_013140935.1 Acidobacteriota bacterium | reverse complement strand
GATGGGCGCAAGGCACAACGCGCCGATGGTCGAGAGCGGTGAAACGTCTACGAGCGCGGAACCTACGTTGACGCTCAGGGCTAAAGCTAAGGGATCGCCTCCACCGATTTGTGCAACCAGCTTGGGCGCGATGGGCAGGAACGCAGGCATCACTACGCCTGACGTTGAGCTGTAACTCGAAATCACGCCCGTCACAAAAGCCATCAATCCGTTGATCGTAGCGGGTCTGCCGACGCGCGCCAGCAACGCCGTGAACTGTTCCAGTCCGCCGGTTTTCTCAAGCAAAGCAATTAACGTAGACACACCGCAGACCATCAGCAGCACGCCCCACGGCACTTGTTTGACGGTGGCGTTTTCGTCAGCGGCGTGCAGCAACAACAATACGCTCACCGCGACAAATGCGCTCAAGCCGAGATTGAGTTTGAGAAAAACTGCGCCCGCAATCCACAACGCGATGACGGCGACGGTGAGCCATTGCGCGCGCGTCAGTGAAAGCGCGCTGGCGTCTTCGGGATATGTTTCATCAGCTTGATTCGTTTGCTTGCGTCCGAACAACACCCACGCCAGCAAGGCTACGAGCGCGTGTGCGACGAAGTTGGCAAACCACACCTTGCCTGCGTGTTTGCCCAAACCGGCTTCTTCCATTTTGGTATTGGCGATGACGCCCAGCACGCTGATCGGTGAAAGGTTTCCCGCATTGGCTCCGTTGCCGACCATCAGCATGGTTAAGAGCGGCGACACTTGCGCGCGTGCGCCGATGGCGAGTGCGAGCGGGATGACGAGGGCTACGCCGGAAATTGCGCCGGGGCCGATCGTCGAGACGAAGCAGGCAATGGCGAAAAACAACAACGGCAGCCAACGACTGTGTCCGCGCACCAATTGCAAAATGCGTTCGGTCAGCACTTTCAATACGCCGTTCGTTTCAGCGCAGGCGAACAGCAAACTCACGCCGGTCAACGTGAGAAACAGCGTCGCGGGAAAACCCGCCATCACGGCTTCGGGTTTCATTCCGGCGATGCCTACGCCGACGAGCCAGGCGAGCGCGAGGGCGACGAAGCCTACGTTGATGCGCGACACCATCGAAAGCACGATGGCGAACAGGAGTGCGAGTAATGAGGCAAGGGCAGGATTCATAAGTTGCGCGTTCGTAGTTCCGCCTTTAGGCGGGTGGGCGAAACGCCCGCCTGAAGGCGGAACTACGAACGCGTTTGCCAGGGTGGTAACAAATGTTTCTGAATTTTGCCCAACGCGGTGCGCGGCAGGCTCTCAACACGCACGAAAGCGCGCGGCACTTTGAACGATGCGAATTGCTGACGACAGGCTTCCGTAGTTTTCACTTCGTCGAACGACTCATCAACGACCACATAAGCCACCGGCAACTCGCCGCGCCGCTCGTCTGATACTCCTACCACGACGGCTTCGCGGATGCCGGGCTGATCGAGTAAGACTTCTTCGATCTCGCGCGGATAGATGTTGAAGCCACCCGAAATAATCAAATCAGTGCCGCGCCCGCGCAACGTGATGTAACCATCCGCCGCACGTTCACCCAAGTCGCCCGTGCGAAACCACACGCCGTCAGCTTCGGCCTTAAAAGCCTCTGCCGTTGCATCAGGTCGTCGCCAATAGCCCGCGCAAACGTTCGGACCGCGCACATAAAGTTCACCAATCTCGCCTTCGTTCACGGGCTGGCCTTGCGCGTTGAGAATGCGCACCGCGACACCGGGCATCGCAAAGCCCACCGAACCCGCGCGCCGTTCGCCTTCGTAAGGATTGCTCAGATTCATCAGCGTCTCGCTCATGCCGTAGCGTTCCAAAATGCGATGACCGAATTTGCTTTCAAACGCTTCCAGCACGTGCGCAGGCAACGGCGCGGAACCGCAGACGAACAGCCTCATCTGTTTGCCGATGAGTCGTGCCTGTTCATCAGACAATTCGAGTAAGCGCACGTAAATCGTCGGCACGCCAAACAGCAACGTCGTCTGAAACGCTGCAAACCAAGCCGGAGCGCGTTGAATGTCGAAACGCTCAACGAGCCGCATCTGGCAACCACTCATCAACCACGCATGAAGGCCGTTGCCGAGACCGTGTACGTGAAAGAGCGGCAGCGCGGCGAGGTAACGGTCAGCTTCGCTGATGCGCCAGCACGCCACGATATTCGTCGCGTTGGTGATGAAATTGTTGTGCGTAAGCATTGCGCCTTTGGCGCGTCCGGTCGTACCTGACGTGTAGACAATCGCCGCCAGGTCGTCGCCTTCGAGCGGCAAACGAAAGGCCGCGTCGCTTTGCGTAGCAGCGGCTTCGGTCAATTCGTCAATATCCCAAACTTGCGCACCTGCAGGTACAAAAGGCGCGAGTCCTTTGGTCGTCACAACGGCGCGCGGTTCGGCATCGGCGACGATGTGGCCGATCTCGCGTTCGCGGTAAAGCACGTTGATCGGCACAACGATCACGCCCGCTTTGACGCAAGCCAAAAACAAATCAACGAACTCAATGCGATTGGGCAAAAAGAATCCAAGCCGGTCGCCGCGCGTTACGCCGCGTGCAGTGAGCAAGCGCGCGAGGCGGTTGCTGCGCGCGTCGAGTTCGCCGAACGTCAGCGAAGCCGTCGTGCCGTCTGCCTGATCGAACGTCACAGCTTTGGTTAAAGCCCGTCCCAGCAAAGACAAGTTGAATAAATCAGTAAGTTGCATAGTTATGAAAACGGTCAGAGGTAATGACCGCAGTGCGTCATTTGGCTTAAACGGTCGTCAACGGGTAAAGGCATTATCCATTTTCAATTCTTCATTCTTAGGCAGAGGTTCGTTGAGTCAGCGAACCTCTGCCTAAGAATGAAGAATTGAAAATGGATAATGGCAGTTGCGAATACTCGCGGTTGCTCCAATGCATTCAACAGCCAATATCTTTTTGCCTTCGATGCTTCAGACCCGCTCAATGATCGTCGCCACCGCCTGCCCGCCGCCGATGCACAACGTAATCAACGCCGTCGTCAAGCCGCGCCGTTCAAGTTCATCCAGCGCCGTACCCAAAATGATCGCGCCCGTCGCGCCCAGCGGATGGCCGAGCGCGATGGCTCCGCCGTTGACGTTGACCTTGTCGGGGTCTACGTCGAGGTTGCGCATGGTTTGCATGGGCACAACGGCGAAGGCTTCGTTGATTTCCCAGAGGTCAATGTCGTTCGCGGACATCTTGCGTTGCGCGAGGGCTTTCTGCGCGGCTGGCGTAGGCGCGGTCAGCATAATCACCGGCTCGGCTCCCGCCGTCGCCATTGCCACAATGCGCGCGCGCGGCTTGAGTGAATGCGCTTTGACGTAATCTTCCGACGCAACGAGTACAGCAGCCGCGCCGTCTACGATGCCGCTTGAATTGCCAGCGGTGTGTACGTGATGGATCGCTGCGACCTGCGGATATTTTTTGAGCGCCATTTGATCGAGCGTTTCGCCGTTAGGGCCGACCTCTTTGGCTCCCCACGTGACGAATGCGCCATCGAGCGCGGATAAACTTTCAAGCGTCGTCTCAGTCCGCAAGTATTCATCTGCCGCGAGTGCGACTTCGCCTGTGTCGCTGTCATGCACGGCGAAAAGGCTTTTCGCAAAGTGTCCCGCTTGCTGTGCCTCCGCCGCGCGTTGTTGCGAACGTAGCGCGAAAGCGTCCACCTCAGCGCGTGTGAAGCCTTCCATCGTAGCGATCAAATCGGCGCTGATGCCTTGCGGAACCTGAAAGTGTTTGTTGCGCAAGTGTATGTTCTTGCCGTCCAAGCCCGCGCCGTCCGTACCCATCGGCACGCGCGACATGCTCTCGACGCCGCCCGCTACGACCAGTTGTTGCATGCCTGAGAGTACGCCCATCGCGGCGAAATTCACGGCCTGCAAGCCCGAACCGCAATAACGATTGAGCGATACGCCGGTGACTTCGAGCGGCCAGTCGGCGGCGAGTACTGCCATGCGCGCGATGTCGCCGCCCTGTTCGCTGGCTTGCGAGACACAACCCATCACCACGTCGTCTACGTCAGCGGTGTTGAAGCTGGTGCGCGCGGCGAGTGCGTTCAGCGTTTGCGCGAGCAACTCCTGCGGATGAATGTTGTTCAACGAGCCTTTGCCCATCTTGCCGCGACCGCGCGGCGAACGAACTGCGTCAATGATGTATGCGTTGGTCATAGCGACTCCTTGTTTCAACTAAACTTATGTACTTGTCGGATGATTAAACTCTTCGTGAGTCCACCATCGAATCTGACGAACCTGCGAATGCGCTGAAAGAATTTTATCGAGCGCGACTTGAAGAGCCCTGACACGCGCTCTTGTATCAATCTTTTTGAACCAACGCCGGATGAAAGGCTTGTGAGGTTCGATAAAACACAGAAAGCCGTCCTCATCTTCAGCGTAAATGCCACAACCAACCCATAACGGAAACGACTCATTCTTGATCGAGACGACCCAGCCCCAATCTTCGGCAATCGGAACGGTTGTCTCGTAACCATGTTGACGAAGTGCTACGGAAACATACTCGGCTAAACGCTTGCCATAGCAATCCGGGTTGGTCTCGTCTTCTTCGCCAGGATAGGCGGGAAAAGCGTCAGAGCGAAATTCCACATGCGTTTTCATAACCAACTACCACAATTAGACGTCGGTGAATTCGCTGCATTCTCAGTCAAGCCAGAAGCCTTTGTAAATCTCGCTTCAGCGTGTTCTCACCATTGCTGGCGACTACGCATTGAGCCATGCGCGGCGCCGATTTACACTGCGCGCCGTTCCCGCACTAATTCAGAAAGACAACTTATGGCAACTCCACAACCCGCACTCGCACATCCCGCGCTGGCTGACTATCGCATCGCCGATACGTCAAACCTGCTCACACCCGCTTTGCTCATCTATCCTGAGATCGTCCGCGCCAACATCGCGGCGACGATTCGCGTATTGGGCGGTGACGCCAATCGCTGGCGTCCGCATGTGAAAACATCGAAGCTCGGTTGCGTGATGCGCGAACTCACCGCGCAAGGCGTAGTCAACGTCAAATGCGCTACGACACTCGAACTCATTACCGCTGCCGAAGCGGGCGCGACCGACTTGCTCGTCGCTTATCCGATGATGGGAGCCAACGCCCAGCGCGTCATCGCCCTCGCCGCGCAAATGCCGGACAACCGCGTCTCGGCGCTGGTCGAAAACGCGGCGCAGATTGCGGCGTGGGCGAATTCGAACATCAGCCTTTTCATTGACGTGAACGGCGGACTCGACCGCACCGGCATCAATCAAGACCGCATCGCCGAAATCATCGAACTCGCCCACGCCATCGAAGCCGCCGGATTGGTCTTTCGCGGCTTGCACTATTACGACGGACACATGAGCAAGCACGCCGATTTGGCTACGCGCGAAGTGATGGCGCATCAGGGTTACGATCAACTGATGCAACTCGTAGCGGGCTTGAACAGCGCTGGACTCATCGTCGAAGAGTTGGTCACATCGGGCACGCCCGCGTTCCCTTGTGCGGTGAGTTACGCGCCTTTCAAGGATGCGCCGTTCGTGCATCGCGTCTCGCCCGGCACTGTTGTATATGGCGATTGCACGACGACGAGGCAGTTACCTGAGAGCTATGGTTATCGTCCGGCGGCGCTGGTGCTGGCTACGGTCGTGAGCCATCCCGCACCGCATCGCATCACCTGTGACGCAGGCCACAAGGCTGTGTCGGCGGATGCAGGCGTGCCTACGTGCAACGTGATCGGGCATCACGATTACGCGCCACATAAGCCCAGCGAAGAGCATCTGCCGATTGATTTGCGTGCGACGGCGAGTGTGCCTGCGTTGGGCGAACAGCTTTATCTCGTGCCGCGTCACGTGTGTCCGACGGTGAACAATTTCAATCACGCGCTGTTGGTTGCTGACGGCAAAGTCACCGGCTTGGAAAACGTCACCGCGCGCGGGCGCGAAGTTCCGATTCAACCGACTAGTGACTGATCACTCACTTCCTAAATTGCCCATTGCCAATTACGCATTTCCAATTGACAAACAGGGGAAGGCATTCTCTTCCTGCTTATCAATTGGCAATGGGAAATTGGCAATGGGCAATCAATGCGCTACTAAAAATCACCACACCACCATGCATCGTTCACGCCGTATCAAGTTGCTGTGTTTGCTCATCGCCGCCTTGACTGGATGGTTTGCGCGCGGAGCATCGGCATCGCTCACGCAACAGCCAATCAATTTCGAGCGCGCCATTCGTCCGCTGCTGCACGCGCGTTGCAGCGAATGCCACGGCGCGACAAAACAAATGGCGGGCTTGCGGTTTGATAGCAAAGCCTCTGCGATGAAAGTCATCACGCCGAGCCAGCGCGACGCGAGCGAACTCATCCGCCGCGTCACCAGCAACGACAAAGCCGAGATGATGCCGCCCAAAGGCGAACGCCTCACGTCGCGCGAAATCGCTTTGCTCAAGGCATGGATTGACGCAGGCGCGCAGTGGCCTGATACCGAAGCCGCCGCCAGCAAGCGCGCCGATCAAACGTGGTGGTCGTTGCAACCGCTCGCCAACGTCGAACCGCCAATCACAAAAAACATTCCAGCGGCCCAGATGCAGTCTTGGATGAAATCGCCGATTGATCGTTTTGTTTTCGCGCAACTCGCCGAACGCAATTTGTCGCCGAGCGCACCGGCAGACCGCCGCACGCTGATACGCCGCGTGACGTATGATCTGACGGGCTTGCCGCCTGCGCCCGAAGAAATCGAAGCCTTCGTCAACGACGCATCGCCCAACGCTTATGAAAAGCTGGTAGACCGTTTGCTCAACAGCCCGCATTACGGCGAGCAATGGGGACGCCACTGGCTTGACGTAGCCCGTTTCGGTGAAAGCAAGGGCTTCGAGCAAAATCACGTCATCAATAACCTGTGGCCTTATCGTGATTACGTGATTCGTTCGTTTAACGCAGACAAGCCGTTCAACCGTTTCATCGTCGAACAACTCGCGGGCGACGTGGTCGGACGCGGCGATCCTGCGGTTGAAATCGGCACGGCCTTCCTGGTCTGCGGCCCTTACGACAGCGTAGGCAATCAGGACGAAGTGCAGCAAAAAATCATTCGCGCCAACACGCTGGATGACCTGATCACCGCGACCAGCAATGCCTTTCTCGGCCTCACGGTGAATTGCGCGCGCTGCCATTATC
>JABFSD010000059.1 GCA_013140935.1 Acidobacteriota bacterium | reverse complement strand
AGGTTCCCACCCTGCCCCACAACCTGCGCGCTGACTGTGGGGCAGGTTGGGAACCTGCCCCACAGTCAGCCGGTCAATTGCCGCATCGTTCAACGTGATTTGCCAAGGTCGCCGCGTGCATTCAGCAAATTGAATGAGGCACCCCACAGCCGCTTGCCAAGCTGCGTGATGAATTGCCACACCCGCATGTGCCGCGAGTTCACGCGCCGTGATTGCGCCATACTGTTGCCGTAAAGTTGCGACGAGTATTTGCGGCGTCAATAGACCACCTTTGCTTCGCCTTTGAACTTGCCCGCATTGATCGGACGGTTGAGCTTGTATTCGTTAAACGTGATTTCTTCGAGTTTTTCGCCGTCACGCAAAATGCTGATGACGTGCGGCAGTTGCACGCCGTTGAGGTTGCGATAATCGCCCAACATCCAGCGCATCTCGTGGCGCTTGACGGGTTGCGTACGCGCACGAAGCTCTTGTTGATAACGTTGCCAGCCACGCCGTCGGTAATTGTTGTCTACGGTGGCGACATCCATCGTGATCGTAGGCCGCAGGGCTTCGTGAAAAGTAAAAGCCAGCGCAATGGGCAAGCCGGTTTGTGGATGCAGCAACACGAAGGGGCTGAACATTTCGCTGCGGGCCAGCACGACTTCTACTGTTTGATTGTCGAGTTGATAGCCGCCGAGATGAATCCAGTTCACTTTGATGATGCCGGGCGGCGGTTGCAACATCAGCAGCAAGGTAAAAATGCTGACCTGTTGCTGTACGCTTTCGGTTTGAAAATTCAGCGTGCGTTCGACATCGCGCACGTCAATCACGCGCTGTTCGCGTCCGCCCGAACGCACGCGCAAGGGCGGATCGCGAAAGGCTACGCCGTCGTTGATGATCTCTTCGTAATTGTAACCCCAGCCGTAAAGCGTCTTGCTCGCCAGGCGCTTGCGAAACTGTCCGGGCAAAGCAAAATCCAACTCTACCTTGCCGCCGATGACTTTTTCTTTCTCTTCGACCTGGGTCGGCCCTTTTACGCTGACGTATTTCACGAAACGTTGCAGCTTCGCTCTACCCGATAAGGTTTGCAGATTGGCGATGCCCAACGCCTGCCGCGCTTTTTCGATCAGGGCTTGCCCGCGTTCGGCGCGTCCGCGTTCGTCATCGAGGCTAATGGGCGCAGGTGCTGATTGATTGGCCGGAGCCGGCGGAGTCGGCGTTTGGGCGAAAGCGAAACTGGCAACCAATAGAAATACGATCGCCGGAAGTTTGCTGCTTGCGAGGTAGGATACCAAATTTTGATTGCGATAAATTCGACTGCTCACGTCCCTAACTTTGCGACATCAGAGTTGCTTTGGGCAAGCGATGACGACGAGCGGTGTGATGGGTTCGAGCGAACGCAACTCGACCTCAACCAATGCTTGCAGTTGTTCGAGTTCGGCGAGACCCGCGAAGTTGGCGAGCCGCGCGCCGTAGAGAATAAATAGGTCGGGAATCGTGCGCCCCGCGTCGCCGTAATCGGTTAAAGCCTCAACGGCGCGCGCAAGTTCGTCGCGCAAGTTCGCCAACGTCGTCGTCGTCACGTGCGCGCGTCCGCGTTGCAAGCGAATCACACCCGTGCGGTCGGTCACGCGCAACAACGGCTTGCGCAATTTGAACCATCCGAAAAACGAAGGCGCGATTTGCTCACCCGTGAAAACATAAAAGCCCGAAGTTTGCGCGGCGAGTTCAGCCGATTCGACGCGCATCGAACGCGCCGCCGCCTGACGACAATCGTCAAGACTGATTTCTTTCGCTTCGCCCTCGCGGCGTTTGAGTTCGGTCGTACCCATCGCCGTCGCGCGCACCAGATTGCGACGCTTGTCTACGACGACTTGCACTTCGACGCTGCCTGAGACGGCTCCGGCAGCGACGGCGGCTTCGATGGCTTCGCGGCGAACTTTCAAAATGTCTTCGGGCGAAGGGTCAACGATATTTCGTTCGACGGTGTCGCGCACCATCGCCATCGCTACGCCGATGGGCGAAATGACTTCAGCGTTACGCGCGATGCGATGATCGAGACTCATCAGCTTGCCCGTAAAAGGAATCAACGAAGCCGCGCCACCTCCGCCGCCAACCAGCACGACCTGATCGCGTGCGAGTTGATACTCGGCAATCAGTTCATCAATCGTCTTTTCGATTTTGCGGCAAGCGACTTCCAGCACTTGTTCGGCAACACTTTCTGCCGTCGCGCCTTGACCGAATTGCGCAGCCAGCAACGCAAAGGCCTGCCGCGCCACTTCAGGTTTGCCAAAAGCGAAATGCTCTGGCTTCACATAACCCAACAAGTTCGCCGCACACGTCGTCGTCAACGCATATCGTTGTCCGTTCGTCGCGCACACGACGATGTGATCGGCTTCGTCGCTGGCGGTCGGCTGCATCCATTCAATCTTTGGGTCGATGGCGGCGTCTCGCAATTCATCTGGTTCGGCGAAGCACGCATAGCCCAAACCCGCGATGTGCGCGCTGCGCGGGCCGACTTCCACGATGCTTTCTTTACCGCGAATCATCGAACCGCCGCCTACGCCGAGCGTCCTCACGTCGAGCGTATTCAAATACATCCGATGACCGTTGAGCTGCGCCGGTCGCGTCGCCGGTTGCCCATCACGAATCACTGAAATGTCTGCGCTCGTGCCGCCGACTTCGATGAAGATGCCGTCTGACACGCGCTCGTGCATCAGTGCGCCCGCGATGCCTGCGGCGGGGCCTGAGAGCATCGTGAGAATCGGACGCTTGTGAACTTCGCCGACGCTCATCACGCCGCCGTCAGAACGCATAATCATCAGCGGCGCGACGATGCCGGTCTCTTTCACGCAGCGTTCGGTCATCTCGGCGGTTTCGATCATCTTGGGCAGGATGGCGGCGTTGATGACGGCGGTGCGCGTGCGTACGCGCAAGCCGTAAAGGCTGCTGACTTCGTGGCCGGTGGTAGCGAGCAAGCCTTTGGCCCGGGCTTGTTCGGCGACTTGTTGTTCTTTGGTTGCGTGGTCTACGGAAAAGGCTTCGCTGGCGACGACGACTTGCGCGCCTTGTGCTTTGAATGTATCGAGCGCGGTTTCGATAGCTAACAGTTGCGCGCCATTCGTCGCGCTGACGAATTGATGTTGCGCGGTGAGACTCTTATTCGCGGTCAACGCAATCGGCGGAACTCGTGTCGCGTTTTTTGCCAGCATTCCTTCCAACCCATTGCCCAAGCCCAACACGGCGACGTTGGCGACATCGCCTTCGAGCAAAGCGTTCGTAGCCTGCGTGGTGCTGTGGGCAATGAAGGTCACGTCGTCAGATTGCAAGGCGAACTTTTCCATCGCCGCCGCCAACGCCGCGACGATGCCGGCGGCGACGCCTTCGCACGCGCTATGCGAAGTCGGCAGCTTTAGTTGCCCGACTAAATCGTGCGATTCGTTGTTGATGATGACCACGTCGGTGAACGTGCCGCCGACGTCAATGCCGATGCGAACTTTCATAACTTGGGGCGACGATGCGATAACTCGCCCCACATTTGCAAACCCGCGAGGCCGTATCAAAGCGATGACCCATCTTGCTTACGCTTTTCAGCAATCGCTTCGCGCAACGCGGGCATTTTGGGATTGTCGGGCAAACCATAACTGAGTTCTTCGACAAGCTGGTCGTAACCTAACCCAGTGGCTTCTGATAAATAGTTAAACTCTTCGTCCTGCCAATCGGCGGCCTGCCCTTTTTGTCCGCATTCCAAGGCTTTTTTCCAATAAGAGCGAGCTTGCTCTATTTCGTTTTGGCGTAAGACTGCCAAAAATCGTCTCAGGTAATTCATGCCGCAATTATTCCAAGCCAGTGCGTAGTTAGGATCGAGGCGCAGGGCTGCTTGGTATTGTTGTAAGGCTTCATCTAGTCGATCTTGATCTTCGAGCGCAACGCCGTAGTTAAGCTGATAAAGTGGCGCTTCGGGATCGAGTTTCATGGCGCGTATGCAACAGTCCATCGCCTCATCGTACCGGTTGGTTTCGCGCAGCACGTTACCGTGATTCGACCAAGCCATTGCGTTGGTTTCGTCACCTCGAATCAACTCAAGAAAAATCTCATCTGCTTCCAAAAAACGTTTTAGCCCCAATAGCGCCAAGCCTTTATTGTTCGCCGCTTGCCAATTTTGTGGGTCGAGACCAAGGCATTTGTTGAATAGGTCTAAGGCTTCCGCGAATTCTTTGAGATCCAATTTCTCTACACCCATCGCGCACCACGTCGCACTGATGTTCTTCCGCGCTGGAGCGTAGTCTTCATCCACAGCTAAGACTTGATGAAATACGTCAATCGCTTCGTCATAACGTTTCATTCTATGCAGCGCCACGCCATGATTTGACCAGGCTGCCACGTTGGTTGGATCAGTGCGAATCAACTGGACAAAAATTTCATCTGCTTCAACCAGCCGCCCTAATTCCAGCAAGGCCGCTCCCTTACTAAGCGCCGCGTTTCGATTTTTCGCATCGAACCCCAAACATTTGTCGAATATATCCAAGGCTTCGCTGAACGCTGTGAGTTTCAATTTAACCGAACCTAGCCGAAACCATGTCAAAGCATCGTTTTCATCAATGGCCAAGACGTTGTGATAAGCGGCAACTGCCTCTTCATAGTTTTTGATCTGTGATTGAGATAATCCCAAGATAGACCATAGCCCTTTAGTTGCTAAACGCTCATTCTCGTTCGGTGCGGAGCCGTCAAAAATTCCTGATTCCTGAATTAGCTCAAAAGCTCGTTGGTTATTGCTGACGGCATCTGCGTGTCGCCCCAAGTTATGCAAGATCATGCCGCGCAAATTCCAAAGTGAGAGATTGCCGCAATTTAGTTCTAGGGCGCGATCCAAGCTGTGCAAGGCGTCATCCAGTTGATTGAGTTGGCGGTAAATGATTGCTTGCCGCGCCCACACGCCGGAGCTTTTGTCGCCGAGTGCCATAACTTGTTGCAGGTAATGCAGCGCTTCAGTGAAGTGTTCTTTCTTATGTGTCTCTGAGGCTTTTTGTAACAGCTCCTGGCTGGTATTGAGATAATACGGAATGAGCCACGGCGAGAGCGCCACGCGGAAAGATTTCTTGAGTGACTGAAGTAAAGCGGACAGAGACATAAACTTGATTGATTACGGGCAACGTAAAGAGAATTCATCAGTTGCCTCAGCTTGATGGGACGGGATGGCTTATCGTTATTGCTGCGCTACGGTCAGGCTTGCGTGCGATAGCTGGCCGCGTTGATAGGTGCTGATTGAATTCTTTTTATTACAGCAAGATGAACGCAGTAGCGGTTGCGCGATATTTGAAAAACGAGGGGAGCGTGCTACTTTCCGGTTATGGCAATCAAGCTCATCGCGCTCGACATTGACGGTACGTTGCTCACCTATCGCAGCGAACTCACCGCCCGCACGCGCGCCGCCCTCACCGCCGCACAAGCGCAAGGCGTAACTGTCGCGTTAGTCACAGGCCGGCGTTTCGGTTCGGCTTATCAATTGATTCAAGAACTCGGCCTTGACGTATTGCTCGTCACGCACAACGGCGCATTGACCAAAGATTGCGCGTCGCTCGCTACGTTGGATTATCACCCGCTCGCCGCTGACACCGCGCGAGCTGTGGCCGAACACGGTCGCGCAGCGCAAACCGATACGATCTGCAATGACGACCCGCACGGACATGGTGTGATGGTGATGGAAAAACTCTCTGACGAAAACGGCGCGCTGCATCGTTATCTGGCGAAGTATTGGGACTCGGTTCGTCACGTGCCCGACCTGATCGAATATCTCGATCACGATCCGATTCAGATGATGTTTTCAGGACATTGCGACGCGATGGAAACGTTCGCGGCTTCGCTGGAAGAGGCGATGACGGGGCGCGTACAGCTTTTCAAAACGCGCTATCGTTCGATTGATCTGACGATTCTTGACGTACTCAGCACAACGGCTTCGAAAGGCGCGAGTGTCGCTGCGCTAGCCGCTCAACAAGGCATTGCGCGCGAAGAAGTGATGGCGATTGGCGATAATTTCAACGACCTGACCATGCTCAGATATGCCGGCAAGCCGCTCGTGATGGGCAATGCCGAAGACGAACTCAAAGCCCTCGGCTTTGAACTCACCGACACCAACGAAGCCGATGGCGTAGCCAAGGCGATTGAGAAATACGTCTTGCTTTAGCTTTTGATTCGCTTTGCTAAGACCTGTCTGATAGCGATACCAACTAACACCAACCACGTAAGTACCGACAACCAACGCGCAGCGCGATAAAGCCAGGAGCGCGGCGCGAATTCAAACGTTAACTCATGCGCGCCTGCTGGAATGTCGCAACGTATCAATCCATCTTGCGTGTGCCACGCGAGCGGTCGTCCGTCGAGTTGCGCCGACCAATGTGGATAAGCGTAAGTATCGAGTTGCACTTGCAAGGTTTCAGCGGCGTTGAGTTGAAAGCTGCGGCGTTCGTTGCTGAGTTGTTGCGCGATGACGTTGCCGCGTCCGCTGAGAAGGCTGAGTCCGCCGTATTGTTCAGTCGCGGGGTAAAGATTTTGATCGGCATCCAGCGGGCGGAAGTAAACCTGATTCGCCGTCAACGCGAGGCGCACGGATTTGAGTTCGTCAGGCATTTCGCGCGCGAAGTAAAAAGGAATCGGTTCAAACGCCAACTCAACTGATTGATGAAAGGCTGCTGGCAATGCGTCGTTTTCACGCTGCGGAGCGCGGACGATTTGCGCGGTGAGAATGATGAGGCATAACGTACAAAGCGTGATGATAGGAGCTAGCGACAACCGGCGGAAGCGTGGAATGCCTTGCCAATAGTTGATAACCAGCGCACTCAGTGCGGCGGCAGCGAGCGCAGCAAAAGGCTGCCAACGCCACGGGAATTGAATGAACGCCAATCCCGGAATGAGTTCCCACAACGGACCCGACCAAGGCAAGGAAATGAGCAAGCCGAACGCGGCGACGGTCATCGCCCAGTGTTTGACGGGGATCATTCCAATGCGCCACAGCAACGCTAGGCACGCCGCACTCAACGCCGCTTGCAGCAAGGTCATCCAACCGGCGAGTTCGTTGAGTCCGAACCACGCGCGGCCAAAGGGCGTGTCGCGCACGAGCGGCGCAAACAACAAGTACTGGCGAAATCCTGTTGCGTCAGTTGCAAGCCGACTTGCACCCAACGCATTTCG
>JABFSD010000038.1 GCA_013140935.1 Acidobacteriota bacterium | reverse complement strand
TAATCAAAATGAAAGAGACAGTTCAGACTTCTAACGAATTGCAAGACGCAACACGCCGTCACTTCTTCGGGCAATGCGCCGTCGGACTCGGTTCGATTGCCCTCAACAGCCTCTTGGCGAATGAAACGTCTGCGCAAAGACCGCCATTCGATCCGGCGAATCCGATGGCGGCGCGTAAGGCTCCGCAAACGGCGAAGGCCAAGCGCGTGATTTATCTGTTTATGGCCGGCGCGCCTTCGCAATTGGAGTTGTTTTCCGACAAGCCGAAGTTGCGCGAACTGACCGGACAACCGCCGCCGCCGAGTTTGATGAAAGGCAAACGGTTCGCGTTTTTGAAAGGCAATGAAAAGCTGTTGGGCACGAAGCGTCAGTTCGCGCAATACGGGCAAAGCGGAATGACGCTCAGCGAACTGATTCCGCATCACCGCAAGATCGTAGACGAAGTGGCGTGGCTGCGCGGAATGTCTACGGATGTGTTCAATCACGGCCCGGCGAAGCTGTTTATGAATACGGGCTTTCAGATTCCGGGGCGTCCGGCGTTCGGCGCGTGGGTGACTTACGGACTCGGCAGCGAATCGAAAGACCTGCCTGGCTTTGTCGTATTGCAAAGCGGACGGCGCGGGCCGCGCGCGGGTGCGAGTTTGTGGAGCAGCGGTTTTCTGCCGACTTCGTTTCAAGGCGTACCCTTTCGCGGACAAGGCGATGCGATTTTGAATTTGCAAAGTCCCGCTGGGTTGGGGCGCGAACAGGAACGCGATTTTTACGACACGGTCGGCGCATTGAATAAAGCGCGGCTCGCACAAACCGGCGACCCTGAAATCATGACGCGCGTCAACGCGTATGAAATGGCGTTTCGCATGCAAACCAGCGCGCCCGAATTGATGGACTTGAGCAAAGAGTCGCAAGCCACGCTCGATCTTTACGGCGTGAAGCCGGGCGAGTCGGGTTTCGCGGCGAATGCCTTGCTGGCGCGGCGGATGATCGAACGCGGCGTGCGGTTCGTGCAGCTTTATCACACCGACTGGGATCATCACGGCGAGAAAGGCAACAACCTCGACGGCGACATCGAAGCCCGTTGCCGCGAAGTAGATCAAGCCAGCGCCGCGCTCGTGCTCGATCTCAAACAACGCGGCTTGCTCGAAGACACCATTGTTATCTGGGGCGGCGAATTCGGACGCACGCCAATGGGCGAAGTGCGCGAGACCACGGGACGCGATCACCACATTGATGCGTTTACGTTGTGGGTCGCAGGCGGCGGATTCAAGCCCGGCATTTATGGCGAAACCGACGAACTGGCTTTTGGCGTCGTCGAAGGCGGCATGCACGTTCACGATTTGCACGCGACGCTGCTCAATCAGTTGGGCTTCGACCACGAACGGCTGACCTATCGTTTTCAGGGCCGCGACTTTCGACTGACCGACGTGCATGGCGTAGTGCAAAAACAGATTTTGATATAGACCGAAAGGAGTTTTTATGGGACGCATACGACAAATGATTAAGGTTCACGGGCGCGATAGCTGGACGCTATTCGACAGCGGCGCGCGCAAAACGTATATCACCCCTCCAGTGGCAGCCATGCTGACAACGACGCGACTCGAACATCCAGTGCCAACCGCTTTGGGTGGGGCGCACAAAGAAGCCAAACAAGCGGCTTTGCTGGAAGCTGAAATCGAGGGATTGCCCATCTCAACGCACGCGCTGGTGCTTGATCGCATCGGATTGGACGAAGAGGGCAAACAGATCGAAGTGCTATTCGGCGCGTTAGCCATGCAGGAATGGGGCATACGATTAGATCCGCCGCAGGAAAAACTGGATATGACCCATTACCCCACAGAGTTCGTTGAGTTCGGTATGGAAGTGGAATTGACATGAAATCCGGCATTACTTACGCAAGGCAGCGCTGGCGTTGCGTCGCGCTCCTGTTATGGCTCTCTTGCGCTGTCGCCGCGCAATCGCGCATCTCGACTTTTGCGGGCAACGGCATAGCGAGTTACGCGGGCGACGGTGGCAAGGCCACACAAGCGCAACTCAACCAGCCTTTCGGCATTGTGCGCGGCCCCGACGGCGCGCTGTATATGTGCGACACGAACAATCACGTCATCCGCCGCGTCGCGCGCAACGGCGTCATCACCACTGTCGCGGGCACAGGAAAGAAAGGTTATGCAGGCGACGGCGGCACAGCGACGCAAGCGCAACTCAACGAACCTTACGAAGTGCGTTTCGATAAAGCAGGCCATCTCTATTTCGTCGAACGCCTCAATCACGTCGTCCGTCGCGTAGATCGCAAGACCAACATCATCACTACCATCGCAGGCAACGGCACAGCGGGCTTCTCAGGCGACGGCGGCGCAGCCTCACAAGCGCAGATGAATCAGCCGCATTCGATTCAATTCGACCGCGCCAGCAACTTGTATATCTGCGACATTCTCAATCATCGCATTCGCAAAGTGGTGATGAAGACGGGCGTGATCACGACATTTGCAGGCACGGGCGAAAAGAAGGCTACGCCGGATGGAGCAAAGATTGTTGGCACACCGCTCAACGGCCCACGCGCGCTGGATTTCGATGCGAAGGGCGATATGTGGCTCGCGCTGCGCGAAGGCAACGCAGTTTATCGTTTGGACATGAAAGCCGGAACGATTCATCACGTAGCGGGTACGGGTGCGAAAGGTTTCACCGGCAATGGCGGCGCGGCGAAAGCGGCTACGTTATCGGGGCCGAAGGGTTTGAGCATCGCGCCAAACGGCAACGTCTATCTGGCCGACACCGAAAGCCATTCGATCAGGATGATTGATATTCGTAAAGGTACGCTTGAGTTGATCGCGGGTACGGGTGAACGCGGCGATGGACCCGAAGGCGATCCGTTGCAATGCAGGATGGCGCGTCCGCATGGCGTCTTCGTAGACAAGGACGGCGCGGTGCTTATTGGCGACAGTGAGACGCATCGCGTAAGGGTTATCAAAACTGCGACAGTGAAACAACCATAGCGGTTTTATTGCCGTTGTTTCAGTAAGGCGATGATTTCATCCAGACGGCGCTCTATGCCTGACAAGTTGGCAAGTTGCACGTCAGCCATAGCCGTGGCTGGCAAGTTGGATTGTGCCGGCGATTTCAATCGTTCACGCGCCGCCAGAATCTGGTTGCGGTATTCGTGTGCGTCAATGATGCCGGTGAGTTGCATGTTATTGGCCTGTCCCTCCGTATGTCCCGCCGTCTCAAACTTCAAAATGCTCAAGTGAAAGTATCGCAGCACCGGTCCTTCGATGAAGGTTACGTCCTGTATGTTTTCGAGCGGGATCGTTTTTTCGATAGTGAATAGAATGCCTTTGCGAAACCGCAGCGTGCGGTCACTCAGTTCGCATTCCAGTTTGGCGAAATAATGCCGCGCCCACCATTGCCCCACGCCGCAAAACCAGATGACGGCGAGTGGCAAACCGATGATGGTGATGGCAATGGTGAATCCGATGGTGACGACCAGATAAGGGCGAATAAGCGGATTGAATGAAGCGCGCAACGCGGGGGCAACAGGATGGTTCATAAGCTGAGTGTAATACCGACGACTGGATCAAGGGAACCCGTACAAGCCGCCACCGCAAGCATAGCCAACGCCGATTTATGAACGGCGTACCGTTCGTCGTGCTAGTACATGCGTTCTAACACACAGCCACGGCACTCATTTTCTTCAGTAAAATGGTCACGACCAGCCAGTAACCGCCGCTGTAACTACCCACATACAAGTGCAAGAACGAAGCGCGCAATTTGGGTGCGCAATGTTTGAGCTGCTCCTTTTTCTTGAAGTGCCAATGAACCGTTGCCTGATGCAACTCGGGCGAGACAGTGATTGACCGGCGCGGCGTTTGCCCCGGTCAGTCACGCTGAAGGCAACGGTTCATTGGCATAATTTTTTTCTAGCCAGCACAACTTAATCCCCCCTTTTGGAGACATCGTCATGGTGCGTACTTTAGGTGCGGGTGTATTCGTGTATCTGCTGTTAGCTCTGCCTCTGAGCTTTAATGCCTCAGCCGTTCCACTTGGCAAGGTTTCTTCCCAAATGCTTGTAGATCAATTCGGTTATCTGCCGGCGATGCGCAAGGTCGCGGTGATTAGTGATCCGCAAACGGGTTACAACGCAGCAGTGCAATACGCACCGGGCGCTGTGTTGGAAGTGCGCTGCGTGAGTGACAACAGCGTCGTCTTCACTGGCTCCGTCGTCGCGTGGCGCAACGGCGAAACGCACGCGCAATCGGGCGACCGCGTGTGGCAATTCGATTTCTCAAACGTCAATTGCGTAGGCGAACATTATTTGTACGACCCGGCGAACGACACGCGCTCTCACATCTTCAGCATCGGCGCGGACGTTTATCGCAACGTGTTGAGACATTCAGTGCGGATGTTTTTCTATCAACGCTGCCACCACGCGAAACGCGCTCCGTTTGCTGAAACGAATTGGACGGATGAGGCTTGCCATCTCACTGACTTACGCGCGCGCCCAATCGAAGTGACGATCAACGACAAAAACAACGTGCGCACCGAACGTGACTTATCGGGCGGCTGGCACGACGCGGGCGATTACAACAAATACACGATTCTGACGGCTGAAACCTTGAGCGATTTGCTCTTCGCTTATGAACGCAATCGCATGGTGTTCACCGACGATTTCGGCGTGCCCGAATCGGGCAACGGCATTCCCGACGTGCTGGATGAAATCAAGTGGGAGTTAGACTGGTTGCTGAAAATGCAAAACGCCGACGGTTCGGTGTTGACCAAACTTTCAGCCACCGACTTTGCCGGTGCGGCTCCGCCGAGCGCAGATGCGACGGTGCGCTATTACGGCGCGGCGAGTACTTCAGCGACGTTGGCGGCGGCGGTCAGCTTTGCGCACGCTTCGTTGACTTATCAACGCGCGTTGCCGACTTACAGCAAAAAGCTGTTGGCGGCTGCGCGCAAAGCGTGGGCTTGGGCGGCGGCGAATCCGCGCGTGTTGTTCAACAACGCGGGCTTCGGTTCGGAATCAACCGAAGTGGATGATTATCAACGCTCGATGTTCAAGCTGGCGACGGCGATTTATCTGTTCGCGGCGACAGGCGAAACGGCTTACCGCGATTATGTCGAAGCCAACCTCGCCGCGACACACGCGCTGCAATGGGATTACTGGCATTGTTACGAAGCCCTAACGCAAGACGCGCTGTTGTTTTATGCGAGTTGGTCAAGCGCACCGCTGACAACTGCGACGCGCATTCGCAACAGCAAGCAAAGCGCGATCAACGGCCCTGACTTTCTGACGGCCTTCACCAATCAGAGCGATGCTTATGGCGCTTTTCTGAAAGACGACTGTTACACCTGGGGCAGCAACCGGTTGAAAGCTCACGTGGGCACGCTCTTTCTCGCGCAACAGTGTTACAACCTCGACCCGGCCCGCGCCGCGCTCTATCGCAATGCCGGAGCCGCGCAGTTGCATTACCTGCACGGCGTCAATCCGATGGGCACGGTTTATCTGACGAATATGTATTCCGCCGGTGCTGAGAAATGCGTCAACGAAATCTTTCATCGCTGGTTCCGCGACGGCTCGGTGTGGGATAGCGCAGTGAGTTCACCGCGCGGCCCTGCGCCGGGTTACGTACCGGGCGGCCCGCACGCTGCGTTTGCGCCTTCGCCTGAATACACCGGTACGGAGCTTTGGCAGATTCGTTTGCAGCCCGCGCAAAAGGCTTATAAAGACTGGAACGGCGATTGGCCCGAAGATTCGTGGCAACTCACCGAACCGGCGATTTATTATCAAGCCGCCTATGTGAACTTGTTGGCAACGACGATCAATCAGTTTCAAAACGTTGCGTCAGCATCCGGCGTTTGTCCTGACCAATCGTTGCGTTCGGTAGCGAGACTCATCAGATAGGTGGCACAAGCTGCCGAGCTTGTGCTGCTCCTCTATCGAACGCATCGGGAAGAAAAATCGCAATGCGTCGGTGGCAATCAATGCGCGTGAAGCACAGCAGCACAAGCTCGGCAGCTTGTGCTACCCTACGCGCCTATGAGCATTCGTCTCACCGTCGAACAGGAAAAAATCGTCGGCGCACCACTCGAACAAAAAATCTTTCTGCGCGGCGCTTACGGCACGGGCAAGACTACGTGCGGCGTGCGGCGTATGCGCCATCTGATCGAGTCGGGCGTACCCGCACACAGCATCGTCGTCGTTACGCCGCAACGCCGTTTGGCGCTGCCGTACTTGGCCGAACAGCGTAATCCGCGACGCAAAGCCGGAGCCGATGTCAGCATCGTTACGTTGAGTTCGCTGGCCCATCAGGCGTTGAAACTTTTCTGGCCGCTGATTGCCGAACCGTTAAAACTCGAAGCGCCGTTTCGTCCGCCGTTGTTTCTGTCGTTGGAACTCGTGCAATACCTGATGTTCAAAGTCGTAGACCCCGTGATCGAGTCGCGCGATTTTTTTAACAGCGTCAAAATCAGTCGTCCGCGTTTGTTCAGCCAGTTGGCCGACAACCTGAACAAGTCTTCATTGGTAGGCTTTCCGCACGAACAAATCGCCGCGCGTTTGCGCGCCGCGCTGCCGGGCGATGAAGAGCGGCTGCACATTTTTGAAGACGCGCAAACCTGCGCCAATCTGTTTCGTGATTATTGCGCCGCGCACAACCTGCTCGACTTTTCGCGGCTGATCGAGGTTTTCAATACGCATCTCTGGCTGCACGAAATTACGCAGAACTATTTCACGCGCCGCTATCAGCACCTAATCGCCGATCATCTCGAAGAAGATTCGCCCGTCACGCACGACCTGTTGCGCGCGTGGTTGCCGCATTGCCAATCGGCGCTTTTGATTTATGACGAAGAAGCCGGATACCGCCGCTTTCTCGGCGCTGATGAAAAGAGTGCGGAAGAGTTATCGAAAGCCTGTGACACGCAATTCACGCTGACCAAGCCGCGCGTGATGAAACCTGACGTGCAAGCCCTGCAAAGCGAATTGCGCGCGGTGATGGATGACGCGCCGCTGCCCGCTGACGAAAGCCGTTCGGCGCACGCGGCAGTGGCGCTTGAACTCACGCCGGTTTCGCACAGCCGCTTTCATACGCAAATGCTCGACTGGATGTGCGACAACATCGCGCGCCTCGTGCAAGAGCAGGAAGTGAAACCCAGCCAGATCGTGATTCTCGCGCCGCTCTTAGGCGA
>JABFSD010000195.1 GCA_013140935.1 Acidobacteriota bacterium | reverse complement strand
GTGCGAGCGTAGGCGTTGCGACGACGGGCGATTTCAATAGCGACGGCAACCTTGATCTCGCCGTGATTATAGGAGTCATTGGCAACATTCGTGTTGCGATTCGGCTGGGCAACGGAGCAGGCGGGTTCTCCAACGAAAGTACGGTCAACGCGGGCGACGCTCCTCGCATGGTGGTGGCGGGCGATTTCAACGGCGATGGCAAGCTCGATCTCGCTGCCGCCAATTACGGCAGCAACGCGGCGGGAAACACTGTCTCGTTGCGCATGGGCAATGGCTTGGGCAATTTTTCCGGTACGACCGATGTCCTTGTTGACAGCGGCCCGGCGGCTTTGGCGATGGGTGATTTCAATGGCGACGGCCGCTTGGATTTTGCCACCGCCCATAACAGTACCAACCACGTCTCAGTACGGCTGAACGTTTGTAACACGCCGCCCACCATCACCGCAGGCCCCACGCTGACACTCAAGCGCGGCACGACCGTTAGCGATGCGACGTTGGCTACGGTCAGCGATGCCCAAACGGCCAGTGCCCAGTTGCAAGTCAGCATCGGCCCGCCATCGGGAATTAACATCTCGTTTATCCGCAATACCGCAGGCACGATCAGCACCGACCTCAGCGTAGCCTGTTATACGGAATCAGAGGGCGAGCATAAGATTGACCTGCAAGTCACCGACGGGCACGGAGCCAGCGCCACCACTCAATTCACCGTCATCGTTGTGCCGAATACACCACCGACACTTTCTTATGCGGCGCAATCCATGCTGACCGGCACTACGCTCACGATCACCCCTACGACGGGACTGACCGACAACGGCTCGATCGGTTCTGTGACCCATAGCATAACGCCCGAACCCGCCAGTGGTTGGATTGGGGTGGACACGTCCGGTGTGCTGACAGTTTTCGATACGATGGCAGCGGGTGCTTACACAGTGACCGTTCGCGCCACCGATTATTGCGGCGCTTTCACGGATGCTTCGTTCACGCTCACCGTCGCTTATCCACCGGCAGTGTTGGGTACTTATCCGAATGCGAGTGTGGCGACGGGCGGCAGTGTAGCGGTGACACCCAGCGCCGCGCCGAGCGGAACGCTGCGTGTGGCAGCATCCACCTCTTCGATTTTTCGCGGCTTGTTCACCGTCAACCCTACGACCGGCGTAGTGCGCGTCACGAATGCACAGCCCGCCGGAACTTATACCGTAACCGTCAAGGGCATCGGTGGCGCTAACACCGCTATGCGCACCTTTACGTTGACGGTGGCGAATCCGACGGCTTGTACGAATGCCACCTTTGCCAACGCGACGAATGTGGCAGTCGGCGCGAATCCTGTTTCCGTCGCCATCGGAGATTTCAATCTGGACGGCAAACTCGATTTCGCCACCGCAGATTCCGGCAACAATCAAATTTCGATACGAATGGGAACCGGGTCAGGCGGTTTTACCGGCACGAATTTCCTCTTCACTTTTGACGCTCCCAGCGCCGTGGCGACCGGAGATTTCAACGGCGACGGCAAGCCAGACCTGCTGGTGACGCAAACGTCAGGCAGCACGACTCACTTGGTCACCGTCTGGCTCGGCGACGGCGCGGGCAATTTCTCAAGAGGGACGCAAGTGTTCGCTGCCAACACGCCGGAATCACTCGCGCTGGGCGATTTCAACGGCGATGACAAGTTGGATTTCGCCGCCGCGAATAGCGGCAACAACACTGTCACGCTGGGCTTTGGGAATGGCGCGGGCGGTTTCGCTGCTACGACCCAGATTGGCGTTTGCATGGCTCCGCGTTCGGTGACGACCGGAGATTTCAATCGCGACGGCAAACTCGACTTCACTGTCGCGTGCCGCACTGACCGCAAGGTCGCGGTAAGGCTCGGCGATGGACTGGGCGGCTTTTCCAATGCGACGGACATACTGGTTGACGGCGAGCCGCGTGCGGTGGCGACTTCAGATTTCAACGGCGACGGCAAGCCCGATCTCGCGGTGGCAAGCAGCATTGTTCCTGTGCCTAACGCCAATAGGCTTTCGATTCGCCTCGGCGACGGCTTAGGAAGTTTTTCTCCCGCCAGCAACCTCGTATTGGCAACGATACCGAGTGGAATAACCGTGGGCGATTTCAATGGCGACGGCAAGCTCGATTTAGTCATTGCGCATAGCGACAGCAACAACGTCTCGCTACGGCTCGGCAATGGCGCGGGCGGCTTTTCCGACACAGATTTGCCAGTGAGTCTGATCCCGCCCACAGCCGCTGAGGGCGGGATCACCGTCCCCCCGCTGCTCACGGTTGCCACTGGCGATTTCAATCGCGACGGCAAGCTTGATCTGGCGACGGCGAATAGCGCCAGCAATGCGGTTTTAATCACGCTGAATCATTGCAATACGCCGCCCACGATCACGACGAGCAGCGCGTTGGTTCGCACACAGGCCGGTGCTGCCAGCACTGCCACGATTGCCACGGTCAGTGACGCTGAAAGTGCAGCGGGTTTATTAACGGTCACCGCCACCTCGGTGCCGAACGGCATCACTGTCACTAACATCGTCAATACTAACGGCAGCATCGCGGCGACAGTCGCAGCCAGTTGCGCGGCTGCGCCAGGCGCGAACACCGTCGTACTCACCGTATCGGACGGTACCTCCACTGCCACGGCCAATCTCACGATCAACGTCACTGCCAACCCGGTTGCCATCGCTACGCAACCGACGCCGCGCACCGTCACGGCGGGAGCGAATGCGAGCTTCACCGTGGCGGCGACCGGCCCGCTGTTGCGCTATCAATGGCGCAAGGGCGGCACGGCGTTGAACAACTCGGTGGCCATCAGCGGCGCGCAAACGGCTACGTTGGTGTTGAACGGTGTGACGGCAATTTCGGCCGGCGCTTACGATGTGGTCATTACCAGTCCCTGCGGCACGGTTACGTCGTCAGCCGCTGCGTTGACGGTGACGATCAATCCCGCATCGTTGCTGGTGAATGAGTTTCGTTTCAGCGGCCCGAACGGATTGAATGACTGGTATGTCGAGCTTTATAACAACACTGATCAGCCGATTGCCACGAATGGACTCAAGCTCAACTGGATCAACGTCAGCGGCACACAAATCGGTATGGTCGCTTTCACAGCCAATCGCACGATTCCGGCGCGCGGCTATTACCTGATTGCGGGTGCGGCCTATTCGCTCACGCACGTCGCGCCCGACGAAACGGTAGCCTCGCTCGGCAACGCGAACTGGTTCAGCGGTGTGCTGTTGTGCCACGCCGCCAACGCCGTGCTGGATGCGGCAGGTGCGACCGACTTGCTGACGAACGGGCAAACGCAATTCAGCGAAGGCACGCCCGTCGCGGCGTTGGGTTGGGTGACGGCGGAATACGCCTGGGTGCGCAAAGTCATATCGGGCAGCGGCTCGCCGCAAGACACGAATAACAATGCGAATGATTTTGTCTTGGTCGCAACGGCGAGTGCGTCGCTCAATGGTGTAACGCCCAAACTCGGCGCTCCCAATCCACAAAACCGCACTACGCCGGTAAACAATGCGAGATTGCCCATGACGTTGCTCAGCACTTCGGTCGGCACGCACAGTGCGCCGAACTTTCTGCGCGACGCGACGCCGCTCGACGGTACGCAAGGCGTTTATCCACTGGGTTCGTTTTACCTGCGGCGCACCATCACCAACAACACAGGCGCAGCCGTCACCAAGCTGCGCGCGCACATCGTTGACATCACGGATGGCAGCGTCACCGGACAAGCGAACATTCGCGCGCTGGATGCCCCCGACATCACCGTCAACGGTCTGCCTGTCAAAGGCGTCGTGGTAAACAGTCCGCCCACACAACCCAATGGCGGCGGATTGAATTCGAGTATGACGATTCGGTTGAGCGAGCCGATTCAGGCAGGCGGTAAGGTCACCGTGCAATTCCGGCTGGGGGTGTTGAGCGGCGGATCATATCGCTTCTACATCAATTTCGAAGCGACGAATTGAACAAAGCCCGTCCAGGTAAAATTGCTTTGATGGCCCAGCCGATAAGCTGCGTTATCTGCGGTTTACCGGCTTGGGTGCCTCTTGTCGGTCTGGCCGTCGCACTTTGCCTGAAAAAAATCTTGCCTTACGTTTTTACTTTGCTAGTATCCGCGCCGTTCTCTCGTTCGAATTCCACCGCCGCAGGTTGCGCATCCCGCCTTTATCCTGCGCTGTCAGTTACACCGGCTGACGATTCACGCTAACGCAAACACAAATGAAAAAGACCCGACTTTTTTGCAGGGCGTTTTACTGCCACAGCTCTGTCTGAATTGGTCGCAACCTTTTATCCAATCGCGTATTTGGCAAACCGCTGGTGCCTTGCTCGTCTGGCTGCGCCTTACGCCAATTAACCGCAAGCTAAAACAATCACGCTATCTTGATAAGGAACAAACACACATGCATTTTGCTGCCTCGCACCTTGGTCAGATCAAAGATCGAATTGTCACATTGCCGTTTCAGTTGGCGCGCCTGATGAGTGCGCGTCAAGGGCTTTTCCTCGTTGTCGGTTTATGCGCCGCCAGCGTGTGGCTGGGTTCGAGTCGCTGGAACGCTCTGGCGGAAGTAAGTGCGGTTGCCAGCCGCTTGCATCACCACGCCACCGCGCGTACGGCGAGCGCGAGTTTTGCGACTTACACGGTAGACACGATTGCCGATAACGCCGCCTTAACGGCTTGCACGGCGGCGGCGAATGATTGTTCGTTGCGAGGCGCGCTGGCGAATGCCAATGCGTCTGCCGTCCCTGACACGATTCTGTTCGACGCGACGGTGTTTGCCTCGCCGCAAACCATTACGCTCGGTTCGACGTTGAGTGTCGCCAGCGCCACCACGAGCGGACCGTTCACGATTAACGCGGTGAACCTCAACGTCAGCCTTTCGGGCAATGACGCGGTGCAGGTGTTGCGAGTCGAGAGCGGAGCTAACCTCACGTTAGCCGGTGTGACGATTACCAGAGGCAAGCAGTTCGGCAATGGCGGCGGCATTTTCAATAGCGGTACGCTGACGCTGAACAACGGAACGGTCTCGAATAATTGCTCAGGCGGCAACGGCGGCGGCATTTTTAACGACGGAGGGACGGTGAACCTGAACAATTCCACCGTCTCAGGCAATGCCGCCGCTCCGGGTTCATCCTTTGGCGGCCTCCCGCCTGGCAAGGGCGGCGGCATTTTTAACGACCGCGGCACGGTGATGCTGGTCAATGCGACGGTGTCTGCGAATACGGCTCCAGGTGGCGATGGCGGCGGCGTTTATAACAACGGCACGATGAGCCTGACCAACACTACGATTGCCAGCAATACCGCTGCGAGCGCCGGAGGCATTTACAACAACGGCGCTACGGTGAATGCGCAAAACTCGCTCATCGCGGGAAACACCGGCAACCCTTCGCCGGACTTTATGGGTACGCTTTCGTCATTGGGTTACAACCTGCTTGGCACTACGGCGAACACCACCATTACCGGCACGACGACCGGCAACCTGTTGAACCAGTCCGCCAATCTCGGCCCGTTGCAAAATAATGGCGGGCCGACTTTTACCCAAGCCTTGCTGCTCAATTCACCGGCCATCAACGGCGGCAGCAATGCGCTCGCTAACGGACTCACCAACGATCAGCGCGGCACGGGCTTTCCGCGCGTACTCAACTCCACCGTAGACATCGGCGCGTTTGAGTTCGCAACGCTTACGACCACCACGGCGCTCGTCTCTTCGCTGAACCCATCCCTCGTGGGGCAGTCGGTGACGTTCACCGCCACCGTCACGCCCAACACGGCAACCGGAACCGTTACGTTCAAAGACGGTGCAACCACGTTGGGGACAGGAACGATGGCAAGCGGACAAGCGACGTTGGCGACGGCGGCGCTGGCCTATGGCTCGCATTCCATCACGGCGGTATACGGCGGAGATAACAGCCATGTCGGAAGCACTTCAGGTGCGGTTTCGCAGGTGGTGCGAACCACGACCACGACTTCGATCACTTCTTCCGTGAACCCTTCGGCGACAGGGCAATCGGTGACGTTCACCGCTACCGTAACGCCCAACACGGTGACCGGAGCCGTCACGTTCAAGGACGGTGCAACGACACTTGGTTCGGGAACCATTGCCAGTGGGCAAGTCACTTTTTCTACGGCTGCGCTGACCGCAGGCGCTCATCTCATCTCGGCGGTTTACGGAGGTGATAGCGCCTATGTCACAAGCTCATCCGCCGAACTGACGCAGTTGGTGGGAGCATTGACGGTGGATACGACCTTCGATGATGGAAACTTAAATGCTTGCACCGCCGCATCAGGAGATTGCTCATTGCGCGGTGCGCTTGCCGTGGCCAATGCCATTGCCAGTAACGACACTATTGCGTTTGATGCGACGGTGTTTGCCACGGGTAAATGTCGCTGGCAATCAAACCGGCGTGGTGGCGTTGACGACTAATCTTACGATTGCGGCGCGCGGCTATTACCTCATCGCGGGTTCAGCCTATTCGCTGACGAGTGTCGCGGCGGATGAAAACGTTCCCGCTTTACCGAATGGCTCCGCTCTCGCAGGCGTGTTGCTCTGCAATGCGACGAACGCCGTGCTGGATGCGGTCGGTACAACCGACTTGAACGTCAGTCAGCAAACGCAATTCGGCGAAGGTACTTTGCTGACGGCGTTGGGCGTCGTGCTGGTTGAGCATGCCTGGGTACGCAAGGCCATCGCGGGCAGCGGCTTGCCGCAAGACACACAAAACAATGCGAACGATTTCGCATTGGTGGCGACTGCCAGTGCGCCGCTCAATGGTGTCACGCCTGCGCTCGGCGCGCCTGGTCCGCAAAACAGCGCATCGCCATTGGTGAATAACGCCGGGCTGCCGCTGGTATTGCTTAATCCCGCGATCAGTCCGGGCAATCAGCCTAATTCGCTGGTAGAAAACGTAGCTGTAACGATGGGAACCGCTACTTATCCACGTTCCCTTTACTTGCGCCGTACGCTGACGAACAACATGGGCAAACCAGTGACGCGGCTGCGCTTTCGCATTATGGAACTCAGCAACGGCGGCGTGAATACGGCGATCTTGCGGGCGTTGAGTTCCAGCGACATCACGGTCAACGGATTGCCAGTAAAAGGACTCACGCTCGATCAGCTTCCCACGCAACCGACTGGCGGAGGATTGAATTCAACGTTGAGCGCAGGCGTGGTGACGTTGGCTGCGCCGTTGGCGGCGGGCGCGA
>JABFSD010000509.1 GCA_013140935.1 Acidobacteriota bacterium | reverse complement strand
CACCAACTGTTTCATTCAACGTCATCCCTATCGCGCTAAAGTACGCAACGCCGCACGCAGCGCCGTCTCGAAACTCGCGTCGGCATTCTCTTTGAAAACATTCGCTACGGCTTTTTCTGCCGCAGCCTTTTGATAGCCCAGATTTACGAGCGCCGAAACGATGTCGTCGCTGACGGCGTTCGCCACCGGCGTGTAATCAGACGTGACAGGTTCGGAGGGCGTCGTCAACGAGAGCTTGGTCATCTTGTCGCGCAACTCGACCACCAATCGTTCGGCGGTCTTTTTGCCTACGCCAGGGACGGCGACGAGTTTGGCGAGGTTGTTGTCGCGGATGGCGCGAATCAGTTCGTCGGCGCTCAAGCCCGACAACAACGTAATGCCGAGTTTCGGCCCGATGCCCGTGACGCTGGTGACGGAAAGGAACAATTGCTTTTCGCGGTCGGTGCGAAAGCCATAAAGCTGCAAGGCGTCTTCGCGCACATGCGTGTGTACGCGCAAGGCTACGTCAGCGCCCAGTTCGCCCAAGTCGTAAAACGTAGAAAGCGGCACGGTCAGTTCATAACCGACGCCGTGTACGTCAATGATGACGGCGTTGGGCTGCTTGTGAATGAGTTTGCCCGAAAGGTGTGCAATCAAACGGCTCGTCTCCAATCAGTTATTCAACACAAAGGGACAAAGGTTCAAAGGGACAAAGAACTTGTCTGTTACGGTTAAAAACTTTGTCTCTTTGTGCCTTTGAACCTTTGCGTTTTTCTGATTTCATTAAGGCGTTGGCAGTGTACGCAGCCGTCTGAAAACCTGTCAATCGCGTAATTGACACGCGCGACAAGGCTGGGCTAAGGTGCGTCGCGGTCGAGTTATGCCCTTGCAAACACCCATACAAACAACTGGCGAACAACGAATTAAAGAAGACATCGTACGCTTTGCGACGCGCTGTTATGAACGCGGTCTGCTGGTCGCGGGCGATGGCAACTTGAGCGTGCGCGTCGGTGAGAATCGTTTGATCGCTACGCCGTCGGCGGTGAGCAAGGGCTGGATGACGCCCGAGATGATGTGCGTCGTAGACCTCGCGGGCAACGCGCTCGAACCGTCTGAATATAAGGTTTCATCCGAATGGCCGATGCACCGCATCATCTATGAAAACCGTCCAGACATTCACGCCGTATGCCACGCGCATCCGCCGCACGCTACGGCTTTTTCGGTAGCGGGACTTTCGTTGAGCAAAGCCATTCTTTCTGAAGTCGTGCTGACGCTGGGTTGCGTACCGCTCGCGGCTTACGGCACGCCTTCGACACGCGAACTGACCGACGCGATTGAGCCGTTCTTGCAATACCACGACGCGCTGCTGATGGCGAATCACGGCGCGGTGGCTTATGGAACTACGATTGAGCAGGCGTTCAACAAACTCGAAACGCTCGAACACACCTGCAAGATCAGCTTTCTCGCGCGCAATCTGGGCAATGAAAATACGATCCCTGACCGCGCCATTCCGAAGCTGTTTGAAATCCGCGAACGCAACGGCGTGATGCCGTTTGAAGCAAGAGCGGGACAGGCTTGCGGGATTGGAGAAAGAGAGACCGTGGGACGGAGCGACGGAGAGACGGTTACGTTGACGCGCGATGAATTAGCCGAGTTGTTGGCACAATCAGTTCAACTGTTTCGTGCCTGATGTTGGGAGTTATGCGGCCAAAGCAAAACGAAGAGCAATTTGCGGTCTGCCTGAACAACGCGGAATATCCGGCTTCGTTGGAGTTACACAAAATCTATCGTGTCATCCCCGATCAAGAGGCGGAAGCAGACGGCGATATGCGCATCGTGGATGAAAGCGGCGAAGATTATCTTTATCCGGCGACGTGGTTTGCGCGCGTTCAACTGCCGCAAGTCATCGAGCAATCACTCAAGCGAGCCGCCTGAGAGAACTAACAAGGAGCAACGAATGGAAGCACTCGGAATGATCGAAACCAAAGGCCTCATCGCTATGATCGAAGCCTCTGACGCAATGGTGAAAGCCGCCAACGTGACGCTGGTGGGTTATGAAAAGATCGGCGGCGGATTCGTCACCGCCATCGTGCGCGGCGACGTAGCCGCCGTGAAAGCCGCCACTGACGCAGGCGCGGCCGCCGCCCGTCGCGTAGGCGAACTCGTAAGCGTCCACGTCATCCCGCGCCCGCACTCTTCGGTGGACGAAGCCCTGCCGGTCGCCATCGCTTCGCGCAAAAAATAACCGTAGCACAGACTTTAGTCTGTGGCCCGTAGCGTGGACTTCAGTCCGCGCTGATTTGGTTACCGTGCGGACTGAAGTCCACGCTACGTCCACAGACTGAAGTCTATGCTACCAAAGCAAGGAGCAAGCACTATGGGAACTTTACACAAACATCCTGTTGGACATTTCTGCTGGTTCGAACTCGGCACGAGCGATCAAGCCGCTGCGAAAAACTTTTACGGCAGCCTCTTTGGCTGGACGTACCGCGACAATTCGATGGGCGAAGGCATGGGCGATTACACGACCTTCCTGCTCGACGGCAAAGAAGTCGGCGCGGCTTATCAACTCACGCCCGAAATGCACGCAGGCATTCCGCCGCACTGGATGCCTTACGTCGCCGTCGAAGACGCAGATGCCGTTGCCGCCAAAGTGCTTGAACTCGGCGGCAAGGCGTTGTGTCCGAACATGGATATTTGGGATTTCGGTCGCATGGGAATGTTTCAAGACCCGAACGACGCGACGTTTTCGGTCTGGCAACCCAAAACCCATCTCGGAGCCGATGTCGTCAATGCAACACACGCTGTCGGTTGGACGGAACTCGCTACGCGCGATACGGGCAAGGCAAAAGCGTTTTATACAAACCTGTTCGGCTGGCAGATAAAAGACGGCAAAGTCGGCGAGATGGAATACAACGAAGTTTATAACGCAGGCGCACCCATCGGCGGCATCATGCCGATGGAAGGCCCGCAATGGGATGGCATTCCGTCAAACTGGAGCATCTATTTCGTCGTGACAGATTGCGAGGCTTCGGCGAATCAGGCGGCATCGCTCGGCGCAACGGTTTGCGTACCGCCCACCGCCATCCCCAACGTAGGCAAATTCTCGGTCATCGCCGACCCGCAAGGCGCGATGTTCCAGATCATCCAAATGATTCCGCAAGCGTAACGGCTTGAGGCTCTTTGAAATCAAAAGGCAAAAGGCAAAGGTCAAAAGTCAAAAGTGAAGAAACGTTTTCTTACTTTTGCCTTTTGCCTTTTGCCTTTTGCCTTTTGATTTTCTCCCGACTTCGGTAAGCGAAACTTTTTATGATTATTGGTCGCATCATCGGCAACGTCGTAGCTACGCGCAAAGACCCGCGACTCGAAGGCACAAAGCTGCTGCTCGTGCGTCCGCTCACGCTCACCGGCGAAGACGAATCGGGTTACGTCGTAGCCCTCGACACCGTCGGCGCAGGCTTCCGCGAAAAAGTCCTGGTCGTCTCAGGCAGCAGCGCGCGACTCGCCGAAGGAATGAAAGACCGCCCTGTAGATGCCGCGATTGTGGGAATTATTGATACGGTCGAAGTGACCGATTAACGCTTTATCCAAGATGTTTTGCCACAGAGGCACAGAATCACAGAGACAGTCATTACCGCTCTCTGTGACTCTGTGCCTCTGTGGCTTTTGAGAACAAGTTATATGTCCACCCTTCGTATCGCCCTGTCGCAAATCAACACCACCGTCGGAGATTTCGCGGGTAACACCGCCAAGATCATCGCCGACATCGAACGCGCGCGCGCCGCCGGAGCCGACATCGTCGCGTTCCCCGAACTCGCCGTATGCGGTTATCCGCCCGAAGACCTGTTGCTCAAACCACAATTCGTAGCCGCCAATTTGCAGGCACTCGATGAGATCATCGCGGCTTCGCAAGGCATCGTAGCCATTGTCGGATTCGTCAATCGCGCGACTGACATTCACAACGCCGCCGCAGTCATTTGCGACGGCGAACTCAAGGGCGTTTATCACAAACAGTACCTGCCGAATTACGCGGTGTTCGATGAGTTTCGTTATTTCGACGCGGGGCTTGAAGCGCCGATCTTTCAGTTCGGCGACGCGCTTATCGGCGTCAACATTTGCGAAGACATCTGGTATCCCGGCGGGCCTACGCAAGAGCAGGCACTGGCCGGAGCGCAAATCATCATCAACCTTTCGGCTTCGCCCTATCATGCGGGCAAGGGCAACGCGCGCGAACGCATGCTCGCCACGCGCGCCGAAGACAATGCCGTCGCGCTCGCTTACGTCAATCTCGTAGGCGGCCAGGACGAATTGCTCTTCGACGGCCAAAGCCTCGTCTTTGACGAACGCGGCAACCTGCTCGCGCGTGGCAAGTCATTCGCGGAAGAACTCCTGCTCGTAGACATCAACACCGACCGCGTCTTCAGCGAACGGCTGCACGATCCGCGCCGTCGGCAGGAACGACTGTATGTCGAGCCTTCTGAACAGATCGTCTTGCGCGATACGAAACCCGCCGCCAAAGCCGACAAGCTCGCGCCCGTGATAGCTGAACCGCTGGATGTCAACGCCGAAGTCTATCAAGCGTTAGTCGTAGGCACGCGCGATTACGTCAAGAAGAACGGATTCAAATCCGCCGTCATCGGCCTGTCGGGCGGCATTGATTCGGCGCTCGTCGCTTGCGTAGCGAAAGACGCGCTCGGCGCTGAGAACGTGACGTGTGTGTTTATGCCTACGCGCTATTCGTCGAATGAGTCCGCGCGCGATGCCGAACAGTTGGCGAAAAACCTCGGCGTCAATTATCACGTCGTCACGATTGAAGACACGTTCAAGCAATACCTGACGATGCTCGCGCCTGTGTTCGCAGGCTCCGCAATGGGCATTGCCGAAGAAAACATCCAAGCGCGCATTCGCGGCAACATCCTGATGGCGCTCTCCAACAAGTTCGGCGCGCTGGTGCTTTCGACCGGCAACAAAAGCGAAATGAGCGTCGGCTATTGCACGCTTTACGGCGATATGTGCGGCGGTTACGCGGTCATCAAAGACGTACCGAAGTTGTTAGTTTTTGATTTGTGTCGCTGGCTGAATCGCGCCAATCAAAATGAAGCCGAAGTGATTCCCGATTACATCATCACGCGCCCGCCCTCGGCTGAATTGCGCGACGACCAGAAAGACAGCGACTCACTGCCGCCTTATGAAACGCTTGATGCGATTCTCGAACTTTACGTCGAACAGGATTACAGCATTGCGAACATCATCGCCGCCGGATTCGACGAAACGACCGTCAAATGGGTCGCCCGTCAAGTAGACCTCAACGAATACAAACGCCGCCAGGCCGCGCCCGGAGTACGCATCACGCCGCGCGCTTTCGGACGCGATAGACGGATGCCGTTGACGAATAAGTTTAGAGGCTAAAAGGCAATACGGTGAGTGTGAACGACCTGAACCTCGGCAATGCGCAACGCGCCGGGTGCAGAACGGGTCAATCTCGACTACCAGCGCGTCAAACTCTGGGCGGTCTTTAATTTCTTGACCGGCGTTGATTGGCTGCGCCGCGACCGCGTGACGGTATTACTGCAATTCGATTTGCAGAACTTTACCAGCCGCGCGTTTGCCTATAACTTCGGCAATCCGTTTGAAGGCACGCACTTCGGGCATCCGCGACTGGTGAACGGCTAACTCAAGCTCAACTTTCGATGATTACTTTTGCAGGAATCGAAATGCCATTGCGCATCCCGCTGTAGCGTGCAACGCAGCTATGAAAAAGACACGCCGCTCACTTGCGAGTTTCCACTTTTGAGGGAAAGGCTAACTTACTTCCCAACCGTTGCTTTAAGTTCCTTTGGAGTATACAGCTTTTCATCCCAAACAAATGTACCACGGTCTTCTCTCGGATCTCTAACAACGTACCATTTAAGCCCAGTAGGATCAGGGCTTTTGCAAAGTCGCTAAGAAACTCGAACGTCTTTTGCCCGCATTGCGAACAATCAGCATATTGTCTGTAGCGCAGGCATACGGGGTTGTACCTTTATAGAACACAGAATGCTTAAGGTTAACAACATAACAGGCATGTTTTACTTTCAAGACGCGGTATGAGGGTTGCTACCAACTACCGAGTAGAGAAGGAGCGCACCGCGTTTCTGAATTCAGTTTAGAGGTAAAACGAAATGAAAAAAAATCTTATGATATCCGCCGCTTTATGGTCGGCCCTTGTGTTGAGTAACTTGAGTGCGCTGGTGTCGGCGCAGACCCGTCCGCGTTACAACCCGCGTATCAATGGTGGCGCGTGCTTGACGGGTACGTACCGCTTAAATCAATCGCGCAGCGACGATGCCTATGGCGTAGCTGATTCCGCTACGCGGAATATGAGCGGCAACCGCGATCAGGTGCGTGACAATCTGGTGCGTCGGCTGGAAGCGCCAGAGGTCTTGTCACTCGATCAACGTGGTCGCATGGTGACGATGGCTTCGACGCGCGGGCCGGAGGTTACGTTTGAGGCGGATGGCCGCACACGTAACGAACAAACAGCGCAAGGCCGCAACACCAGCGTCAGAGCCTGGCTTTCGCGCAATCAACTGGATGTAACCACCACGGGCAACCGTGGCTCCGATTACGGCGTGACCTTTGAATCGGTAGACAGTTGCCGCGGCTTGCGCGTGACGCGCCGTCTTTCGAATGACCGCCTGGGTCAACCAGTGATTGCACGCAGCGTTTATGAGCGCACCAGCGATGTGGCGCAAAGCGATGTTTACGCGGGCGGCAACACTTCGCCGAATTACGATAACTCTCGCAACGACCGTAGAGATGACCGCCGGGATGAACGTCGGGACCAACGCCGGAATGGATCGTTCATCATTCCTGACGGCACGCAACTCAATGCCGTGCTTGAAAACGACCTGACGACTAAAAACACGCGAGATGGCGACCGCTTTACGCTCACGGTGCGTTCACCGGGGGCTTATAACGGAGCCATAATCGAAGGCTTCGTCCGCGACGCACAACGTTCCGGGCGCATCACGGGACGCGCGGGCATTAACCTTGAATTCGACCGCATCCGCTTGCGCGACGGGCGCAGCGGCGAGTTTGCAGGTACGGTGGAAAGCGTGCGCACAACAGATGGTTCCGAGGTGCGCGTAGACCAGGAAAGCGGCGTGCGCGAAGACGATAGTCAGGGCACGCGGACGGCCACTCGCACGGGCGTGGGCGCGGCGCTGGGTGCCATCATCG
>JABFSD010000817.1 GCA_013140935.1 Acidobacteriota bacterium | reverse complement strand
GTGACATTGACCAGCGGCACGCCCCACGCAGCTTTTTCGGTATCCGCTGCCGTGCCCGCAATGCCAAACTCTTGATTGAAATTTTTGTCACGATTGGGCGACAAACGTGAGCGATTCAAGCGGCTGAAACCCGCGCGAAATTCATTCAACATCGTCGGCGACAGCGTCCAGACTTCTGACAGCGAGAACGATTGCGAACGCACCAGACTGTCGCTCACAAATTGCGGCAAGTCGTTGCCGAGAATTTCGAGAAACTTGTTGTCATAAAAATTATACGTCGCGTTGAAGGCGTGCTTGCTGTTCACTTGCAACGTCACCTTGCCCGTCGGCTGCGTGTAATGATCCGGCGTAGGAATCAGCGCGCGCGCATTGCGCGCCAAGCCCGCTGCTATCGGCGTCGGCCAGAACTGTTGAAACTTCAAGGCAATCGGACTGATGCGCGCCGCCGGAATCAGATTGCCCGCGAAACAAGCCGTGCGGTCGGCGGCGGTGCATACGCCCGTGCGTTGCGGGTCACGAATCGGCGCGGTGTAAGCCGACAAGTCGCCCGCGAAGAATTGCGGCAGCGGTACGCTCGGCGTTGACGTAGCGAAACGCGCTTGCCTTTGCCCCTGAAAGCCCGCAAAGAAAAACAGTTTGTCTTTGATGATGCGTCCGCCCAGCGTGCCGCCATATTGATGCCGCTTGAACTCAGGCAGCGGCGCGCCTTTCGCAATCGTCGTGTCGAACGGATTGCGCGTGTCGAGATTGTCGTTGCGCGTGAACGCAAAGCCGGTGCCGTGCAAACGGTTCGTGCCTGATTTAGTGACGACATCCACTTGCGAACCGGCATAACGACCGTATTGCGCCTGAAAGACGCCGGTCTGCACTTTGAATTCGCCGACCGCGTCAATGTTGATGCGCGCGTTGATTTCCATCGTACCCGCGCCGTTGTTGTTGATGCCGTCGAGCAAAAATTGATTGTAGCTCTCGTGCATCCCCGCGACCGCGAAGCCGCCCCGACTGCCCAACGACGAACCCGGACGCGGCGCAAACGCACCGGGCACAATGTAAGCGAGTTGCGAAAAGTTGCGACCATTCAACGGCAACGTCACGATTTTACGCTCTTCGACAACTTGCCCCAGCGCGGAATCGTCGCGCTGAATCAACGAGGTCTCGGCGTTGATGTTGATGACTTCGGTGACGGCGCCTGCGGCGAGCGCAGCGTCAACGCGGGCGCGTTGGTCAATGTCGACTTTGACGTTGGCGCGCACCTCTTTCTTGAAACCCGTCTTTTCAAATTCGACTTGATAGACGCCGACCGGCAATTGGTCTACGCGAAAGTTGCCGCCTTCGTTGGTGACGACTTCGCGCGTGAGATTGGTGGCGGGATTGACGATCTTGACTGTCGCGCCGGTGATGACCGCCCCGCTCGCGTCAGTCACCGTACCGAGAATTGTGCCGGACGAAAGCTGCGCCAGCACGGGCAGCACCAGGCAACATAAAAACAAAGCCAGCGGCGTGCGAAGAGTTTTCATAAGTCGTTCTCCGAATCGAAATTCAGTTGTAGGAAAAAATGTCAGGTAAGGTTGCGCGCAAAATAATACTGACTGAGGCAAAGCACAAGCGAAGTATAGTTCGCCGCGAAAGACGGTGGCGTAACCTTGCCAAGGTTGCGCGGCTTCCCTAACCGGCGCACTGGGAAGCAACACCAACTTGGCGAGGTGGTGCCACAGTTGCCACGCTGTCTTAAATACTCAAGTGACTAGGCAAAAGCCCTGTTGCGTTACGATTTGGCATTGAGTGCTTCGCGGCTGAAGCCCGCGATTTGTTTATAACGACCTGCGATTTCTTCCAATTCGGCGGGCGAAATCACGTCATGCAAATTGGTGAAGCCATTGGGCGCGCGTTCTTCGACGAGTTGCATGCATTCTTCCGGCCCTTGCTGGCGGTTCGATAAAACGATGCGCGCTGTCGGTTGCAAGCGCTCTTGTTCATAACGTTGCAAGGCGCGCACGACATCCGCCTCGGTGGTCAGTGCTTCAACCAACGCAGGGGCATCCAGAATCGCTTGCGAAGCGCCATTCGAGCCGATGGGATACATCGGATGCGCTGCATCGCCCAACAGCGTCACGCGCCCGAAGCTCCAGCGTTCAACTGGGTCGCGGTCAATCATCGGAAATTCGTAAATGGCGGCTGCGCTTTCGATCAATTGCGGAATGTTGAGCCAGTCAAAATGCCACGTGTCGAAATAAGGCAGCACGACGTTCTTTTCGACTTGGCGATTCCAATCGCGCGGCGTACCGCTGTATGCGTCGCCGACTTGTACGTCTGCCACCCAGTTGATGAGCGAACGCCCGCGCGCCGCCACCGCAACATCAATCGGATAGGCGACGAACTTGCGATTGGCATAGCCCGCCATAAACATCGAACGTCCGGTGAGATAGGGTTCGCCTTCGATCACGCCGCGCCGCAACACCTTTCCTGAAAACTGCGGTTCCTTTTCATCAGGATAAAAGTGATGTCGCACGCGCGAATGAATGCCGTCCGCGCCGATTAACACGTCGCCTGATTCGACCGCGACGATTTCGCCCGTCGCGCGCCCATTAACACGTTTGACGAACGTCGCTTCGACTTGCGCGCCGCGTTCGACGAACGAATCGAGATGGCAGCCCGTTTGCACCGCGCCGTCGCCCAGACGTTCGCGCACCGTGTCATACAACAACATCTGCAAGCGTCCGCGATGAATCGAGTATTGCGGCCAGGTGTAACCCGCCGCGCGCCCGCGCGGTTCGCGCCAGATCAATTGGCCGAACTTGTTGAAATAAATCAGCTCCGCCGTTTCGATGCCGGTCGCGGCGAGCTGCGCGTCCAGGCCCAGCGCGGTCAGGATGCGCACCGAATGCGGCAACAGATTGATGCCTACGCCGAGCGGACGAATTTCTGCGGCGGATTCAAAGATGCGCGCTTCGATGCCCGCGCGCTCCAGACAAAGCGCCGTCACCAATCCGCCGATGCCGCCGCCTGCAATGATGACTTTCATTCGTTCTTTTTTCATTCGTTTAACAGACCGTCTAAGCAGCCCAGACCGCGCGGCCTATTCATACCCAATCGCTTCTACGACACGTAAATGATAGGCCTTGCGCGCCGGCCACCACGCCGCGCCGATGGCGATCACGACGGCGCAGGGCAAGGCGATGGCGATCAGCTTCCAGGGCAATTCAAACGGTACGGTAAAGCCGCCCATCATGGTCGAAGCCGTACGCACCAGAAAATAAGTGTTGCACGCACCTGCCAGCACGCCGGTGAACAAGCCGATGAAGGCGATGGCGACGGCTTCGAGCAAAATCATTTTGCGAATCTGGCCGCGTTCGGCACCAATCGCGCGCAGCATGCCGAGTTCACGCTGGCGTTCTGCCGTAGAAATAATCAGCGTATTGATGATGCCAATCGTCGCCGTAAAAATCGAAATCAGAATTTGCATGTAAGTCATCATGAAAAACACGTCGAGCAGCGACATGATGAAATCGCGCCATTCCTGCCGCGTGTAAATGAAAGCGCGCTGCTCGCCCTTGAGGGCTTTTTGCAGGCGGCCTTTGAATTCGATGCGGTCGTAACCAGACTTGAGATTGATGTCCATGATGTCAATCGCCGCGTCGCCCCAGTACTTTTTATAAACGTCGCGTTCGATAAACACCGAGCCTTTTTCAGAAGTGTAATCTTCGACCAGCGCGGCGATGCGGCGCGTGAACGGAGCCGTCGGCGCGGGCAACGTGAGTTCGTCGCCTACTTTCAATTTGTAACGCGCGGCGAAATTTTTCGAGACCATCACGCCTTCTTCGTTGACGAGTTGGCGGCGCGCGACTTCAGGGTCTGCGCCTTCGAGCAAGCTGTCGGCGGCGCGCGCAAACCATCCGTCGAGTTCGAGCGCGAGCAGCGCGCATTGATCGTCGGCGTAAGGAATGAACAGGAAGCGTACGTTCTCGATGCGACTCACGCCGTCCATTGCCAGAATCTTTTGGCTCAGGCTCTCGCTGAAATGCCACGTCTTAGACCGCGCACCGTCAGGCGTAGCCGTCACGAACAAGTCGGCATTGATCGAATTTTTCATCCAGCGATCAACTACGTTTTTATAACTTTGCACATAAGCGCCCGTCGCAAAGACGAACATCAAACCGATCATCAGCGCGCCGACCGTTGCCGACGTGCGACGCGGCGCTTGAATCATCGCGTCTACCGCCAGCACGCCTTCCTGCCCGAAAACCTTATCCATCAGTGGACGCAGCAAGCGCGCCGTCCAGACTGACAGACGCGGCAAGATCACTGTCATCCCAGCGATAATCAGCACGGCGTATCCGAACTGAAAAAACAGTCCGACCTTGAGCGGCATAAAACGAATGAGCGCCAAGCCGACGACGATCAGCACAAGGCCGAAGATCAAGCGCGCATTGCTCAACACGTCTTCGCGTCCGCGCGATTCGATGTTGTGCAACGCCGCGACGGGATTGAGTTGCGAAGCCGCATACGCCGGAAGCCACGCTGCCACCACCGAAGCCAACGCGCCCAGCCCGAAAGCGATCAACGCATAATCCCAACGAAAAACCGGCGGCTGTTCGGTTGAGATCAATCCAAAGAGCTTGTCGGCAATCGTACTCATAATTTTTTCGACGACGATGGCGAGCGCGAAACCGACCGCGACACCGAGCGCCGAACCAAGCAAGCCCATCACGGCGGCTTCGCCTAAAAACATGCGGCGGATGTTGAAACGTTCGACGCCGATGGCGCGCAAGACGCCGATCTCTTTCCAGCGTTGATTCACCGCGATGCTGAACGTGTTGAAGATGATAAAGACACCAACCAGCAAGGCGATGAAACTGGTGATCGTCATGCCGATGCTCATGGCCGAGATCGTGCTTTCAAGCTGTTCGCCGCGTGCTGCGGGTTTCTCAATCGTAATGCCCGCAGGCAAACGCTGTTTGAGACGTTCGCGCAATTCGTCAACGGTCACGTCTGATTCGTTCATCAGATCAATGCGGTCGAAATTTTTGCCACGCCCGAATACGAACTGCGCGTTGAATACATCCATCACGGCGATTTGTCCGCCGAAAACTTCACCTACGCCTTTGGGCGAGAAGATGCCGCGCACGATGAATTCGCGGCGGCCTTGCGAAGTGTAAAGCGGCAGCTTGTCGCCTTCTTTCAAATTGTTTTTGTCGGCAAAGGTACGCGCAATCAAGATCGAATCAGGCTGCGACAAAGCCACGAGCGGATCGCTCATCTGCGTGCTGGATTCGTCAAATTGATATTCACGCAACTCGCGGTCACCAACCATGTCTACGCCGACGATCATGAGTGTTGAGGCATCGTCGTAATCGGTGTTGGCAATGACTTCAACAACTGGCTCGGCGACTTTCACGCCCGGCGTATCGCGCACTACGTCCCACACCGATTCAGGAAAGCCCGTCTCGCCGCCCGTGATTTGCAACGTAGCCTTGCCCGCCAACTTTTCAATCGTCGTCGTGAGCGAATTCAACAACGTAACGTTGGCCGTACGCACGGCGAAGAACACGGCTACGCCGAGCGCGATGCCTACTATGGTGAGCAGCGTGCGCAGCTTGTGCAGCCGCCATTGTTGCCAGGTGATTTGCGCGAGCATTGAGAACATTATTTTCTATCGAAACACCGTTTAGAGTACCGCCTTTAGGCGGAATCGGAGGCTTTAGCCGACTTACAAGTCGGCTAAAGCCTCCGATTCCGCCTAAAGGCGGTACTCTAAACGGTGTTCTTTCATTCCTTGATGGTCAGGGAAACGAATGTTGAGCGACGGCCTTGATAGCTCACACTCAGTTCGGTTGATTGCGCGGCAGTATCGGCAGGCAGGGGCGCGATGATTTCCCACACGGCATTCATCGCCAGAAACGCGACGGAGCGCGGCGGCAAAGTCGTTTCGCCTACGTGCAAGCGCGTGTTGGTGGTGTCAGCTTGTTCATCCAGCCCAGCAGCAAATACGCGCAAGACGGATTTCGGGCCGCTGGCGTGAATGTCTACACCACCGTCATGTTCGTTGCCGAGTTGCGTGATGACGGGCGGCGGAACGTCAGCCGGAAGAATCTCAATCGTCACGGCTTCGGTTTGTCGTCTGTCAGGCAGATGCAAGCTTACGGCGATTGCTCCAAGCGGCACGTGGTTCGGAACATTCGCTTTGATGATGAATGGTTCGCCGTTCGCATAGTTACCTGCTAACGCATCGTCCAACGAAACATCTTGCGGCCCGGCGTAAAAAGGCTGGTTGCGCACATTCGCCCAAGCTAACGCAAGTTGATTACAATCTAACGCAGATGCCGCGAGTCCTGTGACGTGCAAGGCCAGACAGGCTTGCGGGCCACGCGCGGGAATCTCAAGCACCGTCAAATCGTCTGCCCGGCCAAACGCCACAATGAGCGGTTCACTCTTCGCTTCTGCATCGGGTTTGCGCAACGTCGTCCAACAATACTGTGTGCCATCGCCGATGACGCGAATGACTTGCGCGCCGAGTTCACGCGCGAGTGCGCGACTGTCGGCTTCGCCGAACGAAGCGCCCGTCCAGGTGTTTTTGGGAATCGCTTCGAACTCGGCGTTGTGAATCGCCGAAGCGCCATACATAAACACGCCGCCCCGCGCGAGCGTGCGATAAGCGTCGCGGATGTTCGAGACGATAGCGTCGCGCGCAGGCACATGCTGAAAAACGTAGGCCGAATAAATCGTGTCGAAATGATCGTCAGGGAAGGCTTGAAAGTCCACGCCGCTGGTTTCGTGAAAGTGCGCGTTGGGCAAATCTTTCAGGCGTTCGCGCGCCTGACGAATCATCTCACCTGACACGTCTACGCCATGCACTTCACCATAAACGTTGGCGAAATGGCGCGACATACGGCCTACGCCGCAACCGATTTCGAGCAATCGAAGTTGTTTGGGATTCCGTCGCCACGTGAGCGCAGGCAGCACGGCAAAGAAATTCGCGCGCAAATCTTCGCGGGCCGATTCGTCAAACTCTTCGTCGGTTTGTTCGAGCTTATACGTGTTGATGTACCACTTCGCGTTGCGTTCGGCGCGTTCGTTCCAGTCGCGCTTCATTTCGGCGGCGGTGTCGTTGATGGTGTTCATGAAATCAGTTCTGACTGGTGGCGCAAGCTGCCGAGCATTAGTTTCTACACAAGTAGGTAAAAACCTTGAACTCAAAGCTGCGCAATAAGTTAGCCCCT
>JABFSD010000554.1 GCA_013140935.1 Acidobacteriota bacterium | reverse complement strand
GACGCTTGGTGCAGCGCTAACAAACCTTTCTTTTGTTAATGCTGCCAATGTATTACCTTCCAGGTTCTCTGATGTAAAACAAAACTTAGTGAATGAAAGCAAGCCCGCCACTTCAAGTCATTTGGCAACGTTAGCTACTACAACCACGGCTGCTGCGTTTACGCCGCCTTCTTTTGGAACGATTGAGCAAGCAAAGACGGATCCGCATAACAGAATTGGGAAACCTGGAGAGGACTTATTTTCTGGGAATTACAATTACATTTTGCCGCTCGTCTCCCTGCCCGGCAGAGGCGGGCACGACCTTAACATTATTTTAAGCTTGAACTCTCTAATCTGGATACGCTACCAAAATCGAGTGGCGTTTGACCCGGATTACTACGCTACATTATCACCAGGATTCCGTACAGGATTCCCTGAACTTGAAGGCCCTTACTATCTCAACAATACCTATCATTACGTTGCGCAAATGCCTACTGGCGAAAGAGTGCTTTTGAAACGAGTGACGACGGATACTTACGAAGCCATTGATTCTTCCTATCTGTATTTGAAGATCAATACAACAGATCCAACCAAGCAGACACTTTATACAACGGATGGCACGCAATATAAATTTGAAGTCCCTCCTGCTGGGTTGACGGCGGGTGTGTATTGGTCGAGATGTACGGAAATCAAGGATCGTAATGGGAACTATATTTCCGTCGTCTATAAAACAATTGGTGACCCTACCTACCCTTTATTGGTGATTGACAAAGTTATTGATACGGTTGGAAGACAAATCGCCTTTGAATATGATGCGAACTTGCACTTGCTGAAAATTACGCAGGACAGAAACGGGCAAACTTTTATTTGGGCACAATTTGAATACACGGATAAAGCCATTGACCCCAATTTCCCAACACAAGGGGCAGGCAGTGTGATTGTGGAAGGCCCTGATAATGGAGATTTGGGGCCAATGGTTACAAAAGTAATCACTGGCAATGGCGCAAGGCACAGGTTTGTTTACAACACTTGGGGGCAAGTGGATGACTACTGGTTGGACGGTGAAGATGATCAGCCGCGTATGGGGGCAGATTACACGTTCCCGACGACCAGCCAAACGGACTGCCCACGTTTTACCCAGCGCAAAAACTTTATCAAGCACTGGGGAGGCGACGGAACCATCCCGGCAGGGTGGGCAACCACCACCTTTGCTTTTGACCCGGATGAGGCTTTCGGGAAGTACACTAATCCGGAAGGTGTCACTTACAAGGAGTATTTTCACACCAGCTTAGCGAGCGGAAAACGAGGATTACCATATCGCTCTGAGCAATGCCTAAATAGTGATTGTCAATCGGGCGGAGTTCAGCAATTCACTGAATATACTTGGACAGGCGACAGCACTGCGAGTTTACCTCTCCGTCCACGGCTAACGGAAATATGCGTGTATGACGACCGAAATCATAATGGCACGTACGAAAGTGGCACAGGCGGGGACAAAAAACGCCGCACAACCATAGATTATTGGAACATCGGCTATAACATCAAACTCCCTTTCTACTACACAGAATATGACGAAGGCGGGCAAACGCCGCTGAGGCGGAGAGAAATTGTCTATGAACAATCAGCAAACTACATAGGGCCAACCCGGCGCATCATTGGGCTGCCGCGCACGGTTTCTGTGTCCAATGGCAGTGGCGTCCTAGTCTCAAGCACTGAATATATCTACGATACCGCAAGCGATGCGGGGATGTCGTATTTACAGCAGCACACAACTGCTAGCCAGGATGCGCGCCAACACGACAAAACTGGGTACGGTACTGGATTTATGTATCGTGGTAACTTGATCAAAACGTTGACCTACAGCGTAAGCAGTGGCGTCGCAAGCAATCCAATTGAGCAAAGGACGGAGTACTTTATTACGGGCAGTGTCGCTTGCACTGCTCAAATAAGGGATGGGCAATTGCTAAAAACGCAATATCTTTATGATGACTCATCTAGTGTTGCGATTCCAACCGCTACTCCATCACTTCCCACGTTTGCATATCTCACAAAAACTATAGAACCTGGTGATGCGTCAGGCGCGCCCGCTGCGCCCGCGACACAAAAATATGATTATTGTTTTGGTGCTGTGACAGAAGCTGTTGATCCTAAGTCAAATCAAGCCAGTATTACGGCTCCCCCTGCAAAACAGCTTTTGTTTTACGACTCAAAAGACAGGCTGCAAAGAGTCGAAGTTCATAAGAAAAACTCAGCCAACGCAGTAGTGAAATACAGCCAGAAGTGGTATGTATATTACGCTAACCATAATTTGGTGACAGAGTATAACACGGTAAACGATGTTATGGTCGGGACTTGGACGCATCACTATTTGGATGGTGCCAGCAGGGAACGAATGACAATCAGTGATTTCCCCAATAATCCTGGCTATCCCACCCCAAGCAATCCAAACCCGCCAAGTGCGATGGGGCACATGAAATCGGCTTACGTTGTTTACGATGTGATGGGGCGAATCAAAACTCGTTCAAGACCCACGCAGATTGATATTAGTTATAACCCTGCTGGCATGGATACGTTATATGTTACTTCTTCCCAAACATACGACTGGAAAGGTCGCCCACTCATTACAACTCACGCAGATAATTCAACTGTGACTCTTTCTTATGAAGGGTGTGGCTGCTCAGGAATTAATCAAGTGACTCGTACCGATGAAGCGGGCAGGAAAGTAGTGAGTTCTTATGATATTTTCGGGCGCATGGTGAAAACGGATGCCTATAAAGGGACTGGCTCCAATGCTGCTGTCTGTATAACGGAAACCTATCAATATGACACACGCGACTTAATGACTGAGCGTAAGGTAATAGACGCTGGCCCAAATCCAGCGGGAGCGCCTAGAAGCTGGCTGACGATGTATGATGGCTACGGGCGCGTCTGGAAAAAGAAATCACCAGAAGACGAGGCATACACGGAGTTTGCATATAACACAGACAACACATTAAAGTGTAAAACAGACCCTAGAGGAGTAGCCACCAATTATACTTATTACAAGAGGCCCCTGGTCAAAAACGTTACCTATACATTGCCCGCCTCTCCGACGTATCCAATTTTGCCGTCAAATTGCCTGCTCTTTGAATACGATGAGAATGGTAATCGCACAAAAATGACGGAGAAGCTCGACCTTGCATCTTCAGGTACTCCTTGGGCAGAGACTGTCTACACTCACGACGAGTTGAGTCGCGTTAAAGAGGAAACAAAGATTTTCAAAGATCTGGTTGATAGTCAGAGTCAGCTTCACGCTTATAAATTGAAGTATACTTACAACTTGGCGAATCAGCCTGCGAGAGTGGATTTTACCTCGACGAAGCGCCCTCAAGATGACTTTTTCTTTACCCACAATTATGACAATACTGGCAACGTTACAAGTCTTATAGGCAGTCCTTCTTCTGGTATAACAACGTATTTAAGTGGTCTGAAATATACCGCTTGGGGCGCATTGATGACAGCTAACTATGGTCATAATGGGTATGAGATGTCTACGTTCAATAACAACATGCAGCTGTCTACCTATCAATTATATACCCCTAGCGGTAGTACCGGAATTCAAAACAGAATGGGGGCCGAATATAATTATTATTCTGATGGAAGATTAAAGGCGGTGAAAAATACAGAGAATGATGATTTTGACCGTGCATACATTTACGATGACTTAGGTAGGTTAAAAAACGCATTTACCAGTGATCAGGCGACAAATTTTCGCTTAAATGGCACTCAACCTCATAGTCCAGCATTTGAATATAGTCAAGGTGTCGCTACTAGCCCATACTGGCAAGACTTTTCGTATAATGTTTGGGGGCAGACAACCGGACGGGGTGGTTTTGTGTGGGGCGCTGGTGATAACGCCACGATAAATTACGATGGATATGGACGGCGCACTACTTATATTCCAGACTTGAATAATGCGTTAGTCACAATTACTCCACTGTATGATAGATCCGGCAACCTAACAAATGACGGGTACAATACGTTTGAATATGAGGCCGCAGGTATATCCGCAAGAGTGAAAAAGATAGGAACAACGGATAATTCGCGTAACTGGACTGACGGTGACGGCAGGGCTGTAGTGCGTAATCCTCACTCAAATTTGAACCAATACTTAATAAGATCATCTGTTTTAGACGGTGCAGTTATCGCGGTTATAAAAGGAGCTAATACATATTCCGCTGATTATTCACCTATTGGCGCAAAAATTGAAGGCAATATTTACGTCGGCGATCATTTGGTTGCGTCACAACGTTATTACTACCAGCAAAATGGCACTTTCATCTACCTAGAGTGGGAGCATGTCAAGCCCATCATCGCTACAAGAGCGACAGTGCAAACTAGTAATGTTAGCACTCACGGGTTTTCCATAGCAGAGCAGCGGAATATTGATGGGGTCAATATTGGGTTAACCGATCCTGCCCCGCAGCCGCCAGCTCCAGAGCCAATGCAAGACCTTCTAGGAACTGGCACCAGAAACCCTAATACACCTACAATACTCTTCAATGGAATAGAAATTGATCAACATTGGGCAAAAAGCATCTTACGATCCGCAGGAACTGAAATTGATTGGAAATCTACTAGCTATGTATCGTTGATACAGCTTGGTGTTTTCGGGCACGTGGAATCTGACGAGGGAAGTCGCGACAAGTCTCAGACGATTTGGAAAGAAGTGCCTGATCCGTATAACCCAGGTCAAACAACGTTTCAGGCGACTACCGCACCAATCAAATATCGTTTTGTAATTGATTCCCTTATACCGTTTAGAGTCCCTTTTGTTGTTTCAGATGTGCCTGAGCTTGAAAAGCAAGTAGCAGATCGTAAAGTTCAATACCTCGATGGTGATGGGATTGCTCAGTGTGCGCGATTGCCAATGGCTTGGGAAAGTGATCGCCTAGACGCCTATACGAACCGCCTAACTCGCAGCGACCGACTCACTCCAAATTGGACAATGGGAAGTGACTTAACCTACGGAATGAACCTTGAGAAAGGAACTGTTGTTGCAACATTCAACAGACAGGAAAAACGATATATCTCAAAAAATTCGGGCCAAGGTGGAGAAAACCACACTGCAATCTTTTTAGGTTGGGAAACGCGAGCAGGTGTGCAGGGAATGAAAGTGATACAACAAATGTCAAGGTTAAACGGACACGCAGAGTTTGGTTTCATTCCATTTGACAGCAATCAAGGATATTATGCGAACGCTTTCCGGTTTAACGTGGTGATGATAAGAAACCCAGAGTGCTACCTTCCATCACCTGTATTTTCACCGGACGAGTAGACGGTAAATCATTCTTAAAGTTTGAAGGTGAAAGACACGTTGCACGGTGCCTACCATCCCAATGTGTCTATTCGCTTGAGTACTCAATGATTCTACTCTTCTGGCCTTCTTAATAAACTTTGAAAATTTACAAGGAAATTATATGAAAACTAGAAAGCGTTTTTTATTATTATTGCTTTGTACTTCTGTGTTTGCAGGAGTCTCTTGGTTTACCTGGTCAAGTTTAGCGATTTCCGGTAAAGTTAGCTTACAGAGCAAAATCAACATGGACAATCAATTACCTAAGAAGTCTAATGTGTCTCCTTGTTGGTTTACCACTCTTGAGGACAAAACCATACCATACGAAATGATTGCACAGAGAGAAGCGCAAAATAGGTATGGCTACCAAGCAGAGATACCGCTAAACGAAGCTATTAGAAAGTTTAACGAAGAGAAAGGTTGCAACCAGCAATTGTCCTCATATTTGCCACTAACAGAAGATGAAGTTATTGCGGCGATTGTCGCTGGACCGGGTTATGGGGCTTGGGGAGAGACTTGGCGATTACAAAAGGATACCCTCTGGAAAATTGCTACAAAAAAAATAATGCCTAAAGGGTCGTTGATGGTGGCAACAAGCGGGCCAAACGTGCAAGAGTCACCTATGAGACCTGATGGAACAGTTAAAGCAAAAGGCATATCAATAGCTATTTTACTAGGGCTGGATACTAATGAAAATGGTGTGGGGATAAAGCAAGAGCAAGTTTTTGAGATTCGACGAACATACTTTGCGGTTGAGACTCTTAAATAATCGTTGCGATGTTTTGAATCAACAGGTTATCGAGGAGTTGGGATTGAGCCACCAATTGGAATTTCTCAGATAGGAGAACATTGTAATTTGCCTTGTCCGACTCAGTCATAATTCAGCGCGTCCTGATAATATATTCATAAATGGCCTTATTGGACGGCGGGCGCATTGCCCAACCTCCACTACAAATGCGCGTCTCACTCCGCGCCAAAGAAAACCTCTACCTCATCAATCTCCGCGTAATCCGGCATGGCGGCAGGCTCTCAAGAAATTGTTGTCCGTAACCTTTCGTCAACAACCGTACATCGAGCAGTGCGATCACGCCGCGATCTGAGGCGGAACGAATCAAGCGGCCTACGCCTTGTTTGAGCGTGATGATCGCCGATGGCACGGAGTATTCGTTGAAGCTGCTGCCGCCTTGTTGGTCAATGTGGCGCTGGCGCGCGGCGACTACGGGGTCTGAGGGTACGGCAAAGGGCAGCTTGTCTATGATGACGCAGGAAAAGCTCTCGCCGCGCACGTTCTACGCCTTGCCAGAAGCTGGCGGTGGTGAACAGCACCGAGTTCGGCGTAGCGCGAAACTTATCCAACAAACCCGAACGCGCGCCTTCGCCTTGCATCAACACGGGAAAATCAATTTCGGGTTCGACGAGTTGGCGCAGCGCCTGCATCCCGCCGTAACTGCCATAACTAATCGAAAGGACGAAAGCGCGGCCTTGCGTGATATTCAGGAGCTTGATGATTTCTTCGGCGGCGGCTTCGGCAAAACCGCGATCACGCGGATCAGGGATGCCTTGGGGCAGGTAAATCAACGCCTGCTCTTTGAAATCGAAGTTGGATTCGGCGATGAGTTCGTCGGCTTTGGCTACGCCGAGGCGCGAGCGGATGAATTCAACCGAAGCGTTGCTGGTCAGCGTCGCCGAAGTCAGCACGCAGCTTGCTACTTTCTCAAACAAGCGGTCGGCGAGAATGCCTGACGAATCAATCGGCGCCGGTTCGTAACCGGCAGGCGGCGGCTCCCCTGACCGCGACCATCGGCGGCGTGACGAGCGAAGTGCTTTACGCAGGCGCGCAAGGTTTGGCGGGGCTCGATCAAGTCAAGCTGCGTTTGCCGCTTACGTTGATCGGACGCGGCGACGTAGACC
>JABFSD010000610.1 GCA_013140935.1 Acidobacteriota bacterium | reverse complement strand
GTTGGAAATGACGCAGGAAGAAGCGCGCGTGCGCGCCGCTGAAATGGATCGCATGATTGAAGCTATGCGGTTGACGAATGAATACATTGATCTCCGCCAGCAGGAGACCGCGTTATTGCAGGCGGAAACGCGGGAAATCATTGCGCGCATGAAGGAGCGGCAGCATGTGGCAACGGCTCTTTGATTTCATTCAGCAATATTTCAACCTGACGGAAAAGCTAAAACGCCAGGAAGACGAGATTCAGGAATTGCAGCGACAGTTACGCGATTTCTCACAAGCCAGCACCGAAGAAGCGCGCACTTCGCGCAGCATGATCGAACTGCTGGCAACGGAAGTACGCCATTTGCAACAACACGAAGAAGCGGAGCGAAAGATTCTCAAGCTCGAACTCGAAAACCGCCTGCTGCGACAGGATCGCGGCCTGCCTCCTGCTCCAGCGGAAACGCCGCTTGCGCCTCAAGCGGATGCTCCCAAGCAAGACGAACCGGATGCAAAAGACTGAACGAACACGACAGCGAAAGGAAACAACTGAACATGCAAAGCATTAACGTAATAGACCTGAAAACCAACTTGGCTGATTGCCTGCGGCAGGTGCGGCAAGGCCGGGTTATTGCCATCAAGGAGCGCAATCAAACGATTGCCCGTTTGGTTCCGTCAGAACCATTGGCTGGCTTTGACGAAGAGATTTTAGCATTGGCTGCGCAAGGCAAAGTACGTTTGCCCGAACAGCCCTTAACGATGGAAGAAGTTGAGCAATCGCTCAAACGCAAGCTACCGCGCCTGAAAGTCAAAGGCGAAGCCGCCAGAGAACTGATGCAACGCATTTGGGATGAAGAACGAGAAGAGTAACAAATGCCGCCAGCCGCCAAGCTGAAAAGCTCTGCCCATTTGCCCGTAGCCTTTTGGGATGCCAGCGCGTTAGTGCCTTTGTGTTGCTGGCAAATTCAAACCAAAGCCGCCCGCCAAGCACGCCGCCTTTTTCCGCAAATGGTGGTTTGGTGGGGAACCAGCGTCGAATGCACTTCTGCTTTGCGGCGGCTGGAACGCGCCAAACAATTTACGCCGTCAGAAATACAATTGGCTTTGCGCGAATTAGACTTGCTCAGACATCGCTGGATCGAAATCGCCCAACTTGATGAAGTTCGTGATCGTGCCGAACAGCTTTTGGGCAAGCACGATTTACGAGCAGCTGATTCGCTGCAACTGGCTGCGCCGCTGATTTGGTGCAACGCTTTCCCGAAAGGTAAGTCTTTCGTTTGTGGGGACAGCAAGCTGTCAGATGCCGCAACCAATGAGGGATTCACAGTTATCAAGGTATAGCTGGACAAGACACGTGAACTCCATCGTCATCCATCTCGAAATCGTCAATGGCAAAATCTGGGTGCAAGACGATTGGGCGGAACACGGCATCGTCGCTGACCTCGAAGAAGCGGGTGTACCTTAGTCAAAGTTCAATGATGAAACTAGGACCTCTGCGTGATACGACTTAACTACTTATGCTAAATATCAATATGCAGACGATTCAGATAATTGAAGAAGCGATTAACAATCTCGCTGTTGAATTTCAACGTGTACCAGGCATGCTCCTGAATGAAGACGACTTGAAGTATCACCTAATGGTCAAGCTCAATGACATCGAAAATTTTAGATGTCCGTCCCCGAGTGCTGATGAGAATGTTCTCGCAACCTCAATTCATGCCGAAGTCCCTTGGTTCGATGAGAATAATGCGCTGAGACTCCGACCTGATATCACAATCACCGACCCTAAAAGTTTGAGTATCATTCGCCCTATGCAAACGGGAATCACTTTCCCGAAAAAGGGGGTTCACTTTGTAGGGAACTCGGTCATTCTCGAACTCAAGTTTTATAAAAACCGCAAAGGAATATCTCAATCATCCCTTGATACGATTAAAACTGACATTGGTAAGATAAAGCGTTTGGTAGAGCGTAATCGAGAAGTTAATCCAGGAGCGTTCTTGTACGGAATCGTTGTGGTGTTTAGTAGGTACAAGCATGGATGCTCTGAAATCGAGGAACTTGTCTCACAGACAAACGGCTGTGTACGGCTGATTGTAAGGTCTGCCAATTTTTCTCATCAGGTCATCAGCGATACCTAAAACTAAGGCATTAAACCTAACCAAAGATAGCCGGTTTCCCTTATTAGGAGGCTGCGAGTTATCGGCGTCCAATCATCCAGCCATACCAAGTCGTACCACAAAACGAGAACACTGATTTTGCCTCTGCCAAGCACCCCAGACGTGGGGATAAATTGGTAGGCAAACTATCTAGCACGGAGAAAATTTTGATGACTCAAACAACTGAAGATAAATATCCTGACCGCGATTTAACGCTGGTATCGGGCGCGGCTACCGACGTAGCCCCGCTCGGTCGCGCACACAAACCCGCGCACGAACTCACCGCCGACGAAGACGTTGACGTAGCCGATTGGGAGCGCGTCGCGGCGATGGCTGAGTTCAAAGAACTGGTCGCGGCCAAGCGCAAGTTCATCATTCCCGCCACTGTCTTTTTTATCGTGTATTACTTCGCGTTGCCGCTCTTGGTGGGGTATGCGCCCGCATTGATGGCGTGAAGGTAGTCGGTACGGTCAATGTGGTGTACAGTCCGCAAACAGAAAGGAGCCAGAATGTCATTATCACTAATTCAAATCACGATGGAAGAGATCACCGACCCGGAAGAGCTGGCGCGGTTGCGCGTGCAATGGGAGCAAGCCGAGCGCAACTCGGCTTGGTTGCAAGCGCACGTACCTGAAATTTATACCCGGCATCGCGGCAAATTTATTGCCGTGGCGGGCGAGGAGTTGTTTGTCGCTGACACGCCGGAAGAAGTGCATGCCTTGGCACAAGCGGCGCACCCCGAAGACCACGGCAGTCTGAGCCGTTATATTTACCCACAGAAAATGGCACGAGTTTATGCGCATCAATGGCGAATGGCTGCTTTGTGAAGACGGCATCGCGCGGCCCATCGTGCGTGGCCGTGTACAAACCGTGACCGGTGCGTGGGTGGTGGCCGATTTCTTGTTGGACATCGGCGCTGACCGCACCGTGTTGAATGCCGACTTGTTGAGTCAACTCGGCCTGCCGTTGTTGGAAGCGGAAGAGGGACTCAGCGGCTTAGGCGGAACGGCTGACTCGGTAGCTGTTGAAACAAAGCTGCTGCTGAACCGCGACGATGGCGGCACGGTGGTTTTCAACAGTCGTTGGGCCGCAGTCACTGACCCGGTGGCGCTTGACCTTTGTATCCTGGGTCGCGACCTCACCGATTTGTTCGCGGTAATTATTGACCGCCCCGGTGTGGTTGTTTGCCTGCTCAACCAGCGACATCGTTATGCGATCACGCAAGATTGAATTGAAGCCGTACCTGCCGCGCGATGGTCGTGCTTTCCCGACCAGGGATTTTGAAGCATTATCCTCCCGCACACCTTGAGCAGTTTCACCTTTCACTAAATCAGGAGTCTCTTGATGAGTCAGGAAAAACGTTTCGGCACGTCCGAAGCAGACCTAACCGCGAGCGTAGGCGCGGCTACCGACGTAGCCCCACTCAGTCGCGCGAACAAACCTGCCCACGAACTCACCGCCGATGAAGACGTTGACGTAGCCGATTGGGAGCGTGTCGCGGCGATGGATGAATTCAAAGAACTGGTCGCGGCCAAGCGCAAGTTTATCATTCCCGCCACCGTCTTTTTCATCGTGTATTACTTCGCGTTGCCGTTGCTGGTGGGGTATGCGCCCGCGTTGATGGCGCGCAAGGTGTTTGGCGTGGTCAACGTAGCTTATCTATTCGCGTTGTCTCAGTTTTTCATGGCGTGGATCTTGGCGGCGCTTTATGTACGCGCGGCGGGCGGGTTCGATGCGTTGGCGACGCGCATCCTTAGCAAATTGAAAGGAGGACGCTAGATGTCAGCTTCGGTTGTGATGTTTTTGGTATTCATCGCCATCACGTTGGTGATTACGTGGTGGGCGGCGCGGAAGAATACGGGGTCGCAGGCTTATTTCGCCGCCGGGCGTTCGCTGACCGCGTGGCAGAACGGCATTGCCGTAGCGGGCGATTATATGAGCGCGGCTTCGTTTTTGGGTATCGCGGGCATCATCGCGTTTCAGGGCTACGACGGCTTTATGTATTCGGTCGGCTGGCTCGTCGCTTATCTCACCGTATTGCTCGTCGTCGCCGAACCGTTGCGCAACAGCGGCAAATATACGATGGCGGATGTGCTGGCTTATCGCTTGCGCGCGCGTCCGGTCAGGGCGATGGGAGCGTTGTCTACGCTAACGGTGAGTACGTTTTATATGATCGCGCAGATGGTCGGCGCGGGCGCGTTGGTTTCGCTGTTGCTCAAAGATACGGGCATCAGCTTCCGCATGGCGGTGATCGGCATCGGCATTCTGATGATCGTCTATGTCGTATTCGGCGGAATGCTCGCTACGACGTGGGTGCAGATCATCAAGGCGATTTTGCTGATGAGCGGTACGATTCTGTTGAGCTTTCTCGTACTCAAACATTTCAACTTTTCGCTCGGAGCTTTCTTCGATGCGATTGCGCACGTCACTTATCACGATGCGCAAGGCAACTTGGTTACGCAGGATTTTTTGACACCGGGCTTGCGCTACAAACCGCCTTACGGCGCGCTCGATTTAATTTCGCTGGGGATGGCGTTGCTATTCGGTACGGCGGGTTTGCCGCACATTCTCGTGCGCTTTTACACGGTGCCTGATGCGCAAACGGCGCGTAAATCGGTCGTGTGGGCGATGGCGATTATCGGTACGTTTTATATTTTGACGACGTTCTTGGGCTTCGGCGCGGCGACGATTGTCGGACGCGATTTCATTGCCAAGAACGGCGGCAACAACATGAGCGCGCCGCTGTTGGCGCAGGCGTTGGCGGGCGATTTGTTCTTTGCGTTCATCTCGGCGATTGCGTTCGCTACGATTTTGGCGGTGGTCGCCGGGCTGACGATTTCGGCTTCGACTTCGTTCGCGCACGACTTTTGGACGAACGTCTTAAAGCACGGCAAAGAGGTCGCGCAAGACGAAGAGGTTCGCGTAGCGCGCGTGACAGCCTTCGTCGTCGGAGCCGTGTCCATCGCCATCGCCATCGCGCTCGGCCCCAACGCCAACGTAGCCTTTCTCGTCGCGTTGGCCTTTGCCGTCGCGGCTTCGGCGAACTTGCCGGTGATCGTGTTGTCGTTATTTTGGCGGCGGTTCAATACGCGCGGGGCGGTGTGCGGACTGGCGACGGGCTTGCTGGCATCGCTGATATTGATTTTGTTGAGTCCGAGCATCATGAAAGCGAATGCAATCTTTCCGCTCGAAAACCCAGGCATCGTAAGCATTCCGTTAGGATTCTTAGGCGCGGTGTTGGGTACGTTGTCAGGGCGCGAACCTTCGGCGGAAGCAAAGTTTACTGAGTTGAATGTGCGTGCGAATACGGGCTTGGGTGCTGAGAAAGCGAGTTCGCACTAACTGGGCAGATTGAATTCTTGCTTTGCTCCTTTGCCTCTTTGCTCCTTTGCCAGAACAAAGCTCTCAATTTACGAAGCCTGTTTCCAGCAAAGAAGCAAAGGTGCCAAGGAGCAAAGAAGAAGCGGAGAAATTGATTGCCGTTATGAGTAAAAAGCAAAAGCCTGTTCAATCCGTCAAACCTGAAACCCCGCCTGACAAAAGCCGTCGCACGATGCTGCTCTTAGGCGGAGGCGCGCTCGTCGCAGCCGTCGCAGGCGCGGGCGCTTATAGCGCGGGCTGGTTTGATGAACCCAAGCCAACGAGCTTTGCGAGCGAAGCCGTTCGTTCGACGGGCAAAAATCTCGCGCCGGTCACATTGGCGGCGACTGCAGAAAACGCGTTGCGCGCCGCCGATGAATTGCTGACGCATTACGCGCGCGATTTGGCGAACGCTTCGGCGTTGATTCATGCGGTGCGCGGAATGGGGCGCGGATTCAAGCTCAACGATGGCACGAGCGCGGTGACGCATCTCTGCAACAAATACGCTTTCGACAAAGAGGTGAACGGCAAACGGTATGTTTATTTTTCGCGCGATGCCGAAGTGCATGAAAACAGTTTTCTGAAAACCTTTCTCGAAGCGGGCGTGTCGCTCGAGCAAAGAGTCACGGCGAATGGCAAAGCTCAAACGTTGCGCGACGTCATCGAAGGCGGCAAGCAATTGTTTCGCGCTGACGCGGCGGATGTGTACAAGTTCGATGATCGGCAGTTTCGCTTCGACCCGGTTTCGATGCTGACGCACGGGCGCGGCGAGTTGTTGCACGAACACTTACCCTGGAGCCTGATCGCTTTCTCCCACCTGATGAAACCTGCCGAAGCGCAGTGGACGAATGCTTACGGCGAGAAGATTGATTTGGTGACGGTGCTTGATCGCGCGTTGGCGGAATATGAAACGACTTGTGCGTTAGGGCAGGCGGCACTTCAGCGCGGCGAAGTCGCACCGAAAGAGTTTCGCACGCGCATCAAGGATTACAGCTGTTTCGGGCTGCATTCGGTTTATGGGTTTTTGGCGTGCTGGCAGAAAGGATTTACGGGAAACCGTCTGCCAGAACGAATGGCGCAGGTAATGGATTTCGTCACTTACCGTTTGCAAGCCGACGCGCTGGCGAGCGATGTCGAATATGACGAAGCGGATGCGCAGGCTCAACAGAAAGCGCCCGTGCAAGTGATGACGGCGTTCAAGCTGCGCGCACGGTTGAAGTTGTTGGGGCATGCGTTCGAGAGCATCAACTTTGCGAAGAAGCATTCGTTGATGACGTTTAGCGCGGCGCAGGAAAATCGCATTCAAGCCGGTGAACAGGCGCTATATGAATCTGTGGTTGGTTTGCGTGCATTGGATTGGGCGAGCTTGCGCAAGATGCCCGGCGAGAAATTCATTAGCGACGTCGTGATTGCGTTGGGACACGCGGCGCGCGGAATGAAATTGTTGACGCCACAGAATCCTGATGGGTTGGCTTGAGGTAAAACGATGAGAAGTTGTGTTGCGTGGTTCGGATTGATGATGCTGTTGGGGATAAATGTTTTGGCGCAGCCGCTCAAGACGCCGGAGCTTTACACGCAATGCGCACAGCCGCTGAAAGACGTGACTTCAACCAATGCGGCGCTTGCTGATCTGAAAGACTCTGCCGCCAAGAAACGCATTGCCGCTGCCCACACCCTTGCCCAAAGCTGTGACGCACGCACTCGCGCGTCACTATCGCTGAAGGCCTCAATCATC
>JABFSD010000693.1 GCA_013140935.1 Acidobacteriota bacterium | reverse complement strand
ACCAAAAAGTGATGCGTTCGAGTTGGTGTGCGAACCACGACCACAGTCCGCCGTCTTGCGCGCTGTGTGCTTTGAGCGAGCGATAGACGTCGGCGAGTTCGCGTTGCAACGCGACGCTGAGAAAGAGCGGCGGTACGATCACGATGAGCAAAACGAGAATAGTTGAGAGAAACGCCGCGACGCTGGGTTGCCGCACGATGCGCACGACATGTTGGTGCAGCGGGTGAAAAACTACGGCGAGCATGGCTGACGCGGCGAGCGGGCGCGCGAACGGCGCGGCGAGATAAGCGCACAGCAGCACGGCCAGTCCGGTCAACAGAATCAGTAATGTGATACGCGATTTTCCCAAAGCAGCAGCCTCCGTCTTGCATAACAGCAAGCCTCAAGCCGCATCGAGTTTGCGCGAAACTCCGCAGGTGTGGCGCGAAAATTCTCAATCGAAGTATGAATCTGATTTGGAACGACACTTGCCAATTTCTCACCGAACGCAGTCCAGCGTTAGGAATTGAGGATTTATGAGCAGGCCATTTGCCTGACTCGTTTCTAAAAGGAGGAGTTCCATGAAAGCAAAAACCATGACGATTGCAGAAAAAAAACTGCGTGAATCAGTCGAGCGGCAACTCGAATTCACGCCTGATGTGCCCAACGAAAAGATCGGCGTCGCCGTCATCAACGGCGTAGTCACGTTGAGCGGCATCGTCGGCACCTACGCCGACAAGATTGCTGCGGAAGACGCGACCAAGCGCGTTTACGGCGTGAAAGCCATCGCCAACGATCTCGAAGTCAAACCGCCCGCCGAACGCACTGATACCGAAGTGGCTTCGGCGGCGGTCGAAGCCCTTGAACGCAACGTGAACGTGCCCGCGCAAGGCATCAAGCTCACCGTGAAAAAAGGCTGGCTCACGCTCGAAGGCACCGTTGACTGGTGGTATCAACGCCAAGCCGCCGAAACTGCTGTGCGTTATCTGGCCGGCGTGCGCGGCCTCAGCAACAACATCATGGTCAAGGCCAGAGTCAACGACACAGAAGTCTGGAAGAAGATCGAAGAAGCCTTGCACCGCAGCGCCGAACTCGAAGCGCGCCGCATCGAAGTGCATTCCTCCGGCAGCACGGTGACGCTCACCGGCAAGGTGCGTACCTGGCGCGAACGCGACGAAGCGCAACGCGCCGCATGGAACGCGCCGGGCGTTACTTCGGTGGTGAATAACATCGAAGTGACTCCGTAACGAACCGCGTTCGTAGTTCCGCCTTTAGGCGGCTGCTTTACATTCCCGAACCTCACCGCCTAAAGGCGGAACTACGAACGCGAATTAAAATGAAGGAGGCGAGATATGAACGAACGAATGAAAATACTGATTGGCTACGATGGCTCTGCGTGCGCCAAAGCTGCGCTGGTATATTTGCAACGCGCAGGCTTGCCGCGCAAGGCCGAAGTCCGCGTGCTGTCTGTCGCGGAGTTATGGATTCCGTTGCCCGCGAGTTACGGCGGAGTGGATACGACCTTTCCCGCCGAAGAAAGCAGGCTGCAAGACGAAGCCTTGCAACTCGCCCACGAAGCGCAAAACGTCGTGAAAACGCTCTTCCCCGAATGGCACGTACACGCCGAAGCGGTGACCGGTTCGCCCGTGAGTTCCATTGTGTGGCGCGCCGACGAATGGCAGCCCGACTTGCTCGTCGTCGGTTCGCACGGACGCACCGCGTTGGGCCGCTTCTTTTTCGGCAGTGTCTCGCAAGGTGTATTGCACCACGCACGCGGTTCGGTGCGCATCGCACGCGCCAACGACAAAAAGCCTGGCGAGCCATTGCGCTTCGTCGTCGGCGTAGACGGTTCTGCTTGCGCCGATGAGATGGTGCAAAAACTCGCCCATCGCCATTGGTCAACCGATGACGAAGCGATGGTCGTTGCCGCGAATTGGACGCTCGCCTCGCAAGGCGTACGCAATGCGCTTAACGAACAAGGCGTGCTTACTCCGATGTCGCAATGGATTGCTGAAGAAAACGAACGCATCAACGCCGCCGTAGAAAAAGCCGTCAACCGGCTGAAAGGTGCAAACCTGCGCGTTACACATTTAGTCAAACTGGGCGATCCCAAACAACTGCTCGTCAACGAAGCCGAACGCTGGGGCGCTGATTGCATCTACGTCGGCTCGCACGGGATGGGAAGGCTTGACCGCATTCTGTTAGGTAGCGTTTCTTCGGCTGTAGCGGCGCGGGCGCATTGTTCGGTAGAGGTTGTCAGGTGAGCGGTTGAGGTCTTATTCGGCTGCCAATGGCATGAGAATATTGGTAGCCGATTAGATTGGGAAAGCCGTTACTTTAACCGATCAAATTCTTCCGGCTCGACATCCGGTACTTTCGCCATTACCGCTAAAAACTTCTGGCGGTCGGCGCGTGCGGCGCGCTTCGCTAAATAATCTTCGGTCATCAGCGCCGAGACCTTTTCAGCCAACGCGGTAGAAACGAATTGGTCAAGCGTCACCTGGTCTTTATGCGCCAGCGTGGCAACTTGCTGATAAATTGAATCCGGCACGGTCACAGTTAAGTTCGTCATTTGCTTTGCTCCAATACGCTCAAGAATTCCGGCGGCGTAACGACCGCAATGCCAAAACGCTCCGCCCCAACCAAGTCACGCTTATTATACGAGATGATGAAATCGCATTGCGCTTCGACAGCGACTTCCAGCACGCAATCGTCACCTGGGTCAGGCAACAGCGGACGCCAGAGAAAATAGATTTGCCGATGCTCCGTCCAGTCGCAAACGTAATCGAGAACAACATCAATATCCGCGTGGCTCAACGTAATGCCGACTTCGGGACGTTTGGCGACTGACTCATATTCCATCAGCAACGGAACTGACAGGCAGGTTTGCCACAATCCTTTGTCAATCATCATCACCAAACGGTAAGACGCACCGCGCTGTGAAAGCAGCGCCGCGATGATTACGCTGGTATCAATGACAAGGCGAAACATACGGGCGCGAATTGTAGTGAAGAAGCGTCAGGCCAGCAATGCGATTATCGTTTGCCGCATTGTCACCATTTAGCGCCGCTCAATAAGTCATTCGCGAAGGCCGTCGCACGTTTGCCAATACGTTGAAGTATGTCTTTATGACGACGAGCGCGAATTTCGGAAATATGTTCAGCATGGCAGGCGCGGCGTTGTTCTTGCCCTTCCTGCCGCTCTTGCCCAAACAGGTTTTGCTCAACAACTTTCTGTCAGACTTTCCCGCGATGGCGATTGCCACTGACACGGTTGACGACGAATGGATCGAACGCCCGCGTCGTTGGGACATACATTTCATTCGCAAATTCATGCTGGCGTTCGGCTTCATCAGTTCGGTGTTTGATTTCATGACCTTCGCCGCGTTGCTTTATTTGTTGCGGGCTACGCCTGTGCAATTTCAAACGGCGTGGTTTCTGGAATCGCTGCTCACCGAGTTGTTGATCGTCGCGGTGATTCGCACGCGGCGACCATTGCATAAAAGCAAAATGGGAAGGCCTTTGTTTTGGGCTACGGTGGTGGTGTTGGCGGTAACGGTGGCGTTGCCTTATCTGCCGGGCAGCGAATTGTTGGGCTTCGTGCCGCTGCCGCCAGTGTATTGGCTCGTGTTGGGCGTGATTACGTTGTTGTATTTGCTGGCTTCGGAATGGACGAAAAAGATCGTATACCGGATGCAGTAACACGCCGTTAAACGGCTGCTTTTGCAATGAAAATCAACGAGTCAAGTTGCAATAAACCAAGCCGGTATGCCCGAGGTGAAATATCAGAAAGAGGAAGGCACTCCATAAATAAATCGCGCGATGCCAAGGAATCGGGAGCCAACTCCGCGCACATACTAATCCAATGCCTGCCAGCCAAAATAGAGTTGACCAAGCTGGCGCGGTAAAACCAATTGCGCTTCGGCTCCATACACTGGCGGGAAAAACGATTTGCGCCAAATAACTCGCCAGATAAAACAGTAATCCCCCGAAATATAAATACCAGCCCAACGATTGACCCATTTCTTTTTTCCCGAAATACAAGATTCCTGGAAGGCTGAAAACCAAAAGACGAAATATATTTTCGGGTAGAACTAACCAAGTAGGTATGTCTTTCCAGAACAGGTCGGGGCTATAGGCAGCAGGCAAGGCTCCCCAAAGTCCGAATGAGATGATCATCGGAGGAATAATCAAAAGCGCACCATTTCTGAGTAAGACTCGTGCTGGTAATAAATCACCTTCGGCCATTCTTTACTCTCTCAAGTTGTCGTGTTGACCGTTTGTCGCCTAACGCGACTCGGAGTTGTGGAGCAGGTTGGGAACCTTCCCTACAACTGCCGTTTAGGTGTTGCGTTCATTGCGTGTGACCAGCCAGCCCAGCATCGCACCGAGTCCGATGCCTGCACCGAAGCCGAGGGCGACGGAACGCAACGGATCGTGTTTGATGCGATAGGCGGTTTCATCCAGCAAGTCTACGGCGGCGTGGCGTCCGTTTTTCGCGGCGCGTTTGGCGGCGCGGATGCCGTCGTCTACGGCGTGTTCGACTTGCTCTTTGATTTGCCCGGCTTCCCAGCCGATGGTGGCAAGCTGGCTGCCTGCGTGAAAGGCTTTTTGCAAAATGGTCTTTTCTTCTACGGTCGGGGTTGTGACGGTCATAAAAACTCCTTCTTGAATTCGTTGAAATTTCCCTTACGCCAACTTCGTTGGTGAGAACTGCAAACGCAATGCCGTTAAACATTGCGTAGTTTCGCGCAGTTCGTTGCGTTAGAAAGCCGGTATGCCACTTGCTCTGTTTCTTTCATCGGCGGCCTGATTCCGTTGATGATTTCGCTGATGAAAGGAACACCTATGAAAATCCTGATTGGTTACGATGGTTCTGAATGTGCCAACGAGGCGCTGCTTGATTTGCGGCGTGCGGGCTTGCCGCATCAAGCCGATGTGATTGTCGAAGCCGTGACTGAAACCTGGTTGCCTCCGCCCGCCGCGCTTGAACTCACGCAAGGCATTACGCGCGAACAGGAAAACCTCGCGTTGGCACGCCGTGCGAAAGCGATGCTGGAAATTGAATTTCCTGATTGGGACATACAAGCGCAAACCGACGACGGTTCGCCCGCGAGCGTATTGCTCAAAAAGGCCGATGTATGGAAGCCCGATTTGATCGCCGTCGGTTCGCACGGACGCTCGGCGTTGGGGCGTTTCTTTTTCGGCAGCGTCTCGCAAAAGGTTTTGCACGAAGCGCATTGCTCGGTACGCATTGGCCGCTTGCGCGAAGGTGCGCCCATCAAAGCCGCGACCGATCCCGTGCGCATCATCGTTGGCGTAGATGGTTCGCCCGACGCGCAAGCCGCTATCAACGCGGTCGCTGTGCGTTGTTGGCCGACCGGCAGTCAGGTGCGGTTGGTGAATGGCTTTGCCAAAATGCCTTACGCCGTTTCAGGCGAGATGGCGGTCGAATTGGACGGATGGTTCGCGCGTGAATCGGCGCGCGTCAAAGAAATGATAGATGAGGGCGTAGCGCAATTGTGCGCAACGGGTGTATTCGCCGCCGCCGTAATGAAAGAAGAAGAACCGAAAAAATTGCTCTGTGCCGAAGCCGAAGCCTGGCAAGCCGATGTGATTTTCGTCGGCGCGCACGGCGCAGGGCGTTTGGAACGCTTTCTGATCGGCAGCATCTCAGGCGGCGTAGCGGCGCGCGCCGATTGCGTAGTCGAAGTCGTCAGAACGCCAGCGCAATGAAGACGAGAAACACCAGCGAGTAAACGATCTCGAATACACCAGCGCGGGTCAGGTTGATTGGCTGAGCGGGTTTGAACAGGTTCCAAAAAGCCCGCGCGATGGCTGGGGCAAAGGCGATGAGCGCAAACACCGGCAAGCTGCCGGTGAGCCAGAGCAATAACAACGCGCTCAAGAGAAACGAATGATAGGTCAGGCAATGGCGTTCGGCGACTTGTGCAGCGGCTTGTCGGCTCGGATGTAGTGCGGCGACGCGATATTTGATGTGAAAGACGCTGCTGATGAAATACACCGCTGCCAACACCCAGAGCCAAATCGCCTGCGCGTTCCACAAGCCGCTGGCCGCGTAATAGGCTGCCGGTGCGGTCAGCGTCAGTCCGATGATTGCCAGCATTTCGCTTTGCCACGAACGATCAACCAATTGCGCGCCTTGCTTGCCATTGATCGTCAGCAAGCCCAATCCGAACAAGCCCAACGGCGCGAGCCACCACAGCCGATAGCCGAACAACAACGTCAAACCACAAGCGCAAGCGACAGCGAAATAGATCAATAGCAAGCGTGCCGCTGCGGGCGCTGAACGTCCGCGCTGTCGCGCGCGCCACCAGATCAACAGCGATTCGCGCGAAATGAAAAGCGCGGTGACGGTTACGAGCAACAACGCAACGGGCAGGTTGAGGCGACTGGCGACCAAGACGCCTAAGACGAAAGGCACATACAACATTGCCCACGCGCCGTGTTCTTTCGGCAGGTTCAGTTGCTTGCGGATGCTCATAAAACATTTAAGGAATGCCTGCTTCGCACGCCACACAGCGCGTGGCGTAAGGCAAGGCTTCGAGTCGTTTGGGCGCAATCGGTTTGCCGCATGTTTCACATACGCCGTAATCGCCTTGTTCCAGGCGCGCCAATGACATTTCGATGTGCGCCATCTCGGCGCGAATCGAATCGTCGAGCGCCGCGAGTACTTCGTCGTTTTCGCGTTCGACGGCTTGTTCGGCGAAATCGGCGTCGAGCGGTTCACTGGCACGTCGCGCGTCGAGGCTGATGCGTGTTAAGCGTTCGCGTATCTCGTCGTAGCGCGTCGTGAGTTGTTGTCGAATGATTTGCTTATCCATAAAACCTCATCTGTCAGATTACCGCGCACGGTGAAACTCAAGCGCCGCTGAAAGTAGCTCACTGCTCTCGTCCTTGCTTCAGCGCAAATGCAATGCCGCAAGCATTCAGAGCTAATGAGGTAAGCAAGTGCGCGGAACTACGCTGCGGTCTGCGCAGAAAGTCGCACTGTTGCGTAGTTTTGCGAAAGTAAACCCTCCGGCCACTCCCGCCGCCTTTCGTGGCACGACAAATGCTGTTCACAAATTGCCGCGTAAAAATCCACGTTGAGCAGAAAGGAAGAAGAGGCGGTTATGAGGAACTTGTTGCGCGAACATTTCAGAGCGGTTCACTGGTGGATCATCGTCGGCGCGATCTTATTTGGCGTCGTGTTTTATTTTGCGATGCACATGCACGCCTATTGAGTAAGG
>JABFSD010000887.1 GCA_013140935.1 Acidobacteriota bacterium | reverse complement strand
CGATCTGTTCGCCTTCGCGCGCAGCCTTTCTGACGGGGCAATATCCGGCGCGGCACCGCTTTCATTCTTATCTGAATTCGCATGCTGAAAATCAGCGGCGCGGCATGCCCGACTGGCTCGATCCGAATGCGCCGTCGTTGGCGCGTCAACTCAAGCAGGCGGGTTACGCCACCTCACACGTAGGCAAATGGCATCTCGGCGGCGGGCGTGACGTAGCCGATGCGCCCTTGCCGCAGGCTTACGGCTTTCAAGAATCGCTGACTTCGTTCGAGGGCTTGGGCGACCGCTTGCTCATCAAGGGCGACAACCTGTCGAATCAAAACGCGAAGCTGGGACGCGGCAAAATCGAATGGTTTGAGAAATATGAACTGACGCGCGCATACGTGAATCGTTCGATTGATTTTATGACGCGCAACCAAGCGCAGCCTTTTTACCTGCAACTGTGGCTGTGCGACGTACACGATGCGCACAAGCCGAGCGCCGCATCGTTGGCGCGTTTCGCGGGTAAAGGTCGCAGCGAAGACGACCGCAAGTTTTTCGCCGTACTGGATGAAATGGATCGTGAGTTGGGCCGTTTATTCGCCGCGATTGATCGGTTGGGCTTGGCGGAAAATACGTTGATTGTGTTGACGGGCGACAACGGGCCTACGGCGTGGCCGTCTTATTACCAACGCGGCATCGAACCGCCCGGCAGCACCGCCGGAGATCGCGGACGCAAGTGGAGCCTTTATGAAGGCGGCATTCGGCAACCGTTGATTGTGCGCTGGAAAGGCCGCGTCCCGGCTGGTCGCGTCAATGAATCCACCCTCATCACTGGCGTAGACTTTTTCCCAACGCTGTGTCGCATTGCGGGCGTGAAGTTGCCTGACGGTGTGTTTGACGGTGTGTTTGACGGTGAGGCGATGGATGCTGTGTGGCTCGGTAAAACGACGCAACGCAAGCGACCGATTTTTTATGAGTACGGGCGCGATGCGGGCTACGTGCAGCCGGGGCGGGAGTCCGATCAAAGCCCGACGTTGATGCTGCGCGAAGGCGACTGGAAGTTTTTTTGCAATGCGGACGGGACGAAAGCGGAGTTGTATGACTTGCGCCGTGACGCAGCCGAAGCGAATAACTTGATTGCCGCACAAGCCAAGCGGGCTGAGGCGATGCGGAAGAAATTGCTGACTTGGCAGCGTACGTTGCCAAAATAATTTTGTAGTGTAGGTTCTCAACCCGCCCTCCAACTTTTCTGAGGAACTCTATGAAAAATCCATTTGCTTACTTCGTATTGTTGGCTGCGGTCGCGGCTTTCACACTCGCGTGTGAGACTAATACGCCGCCAACGACTTCCAGCACCGTGCCTGCGGCGGTCAACGTTGACACCAAAGCCGCCGCCGACAGCATCAAGGGCAACGAGTTGCTCGCGCACATCAAGACGCTCGCCTCTGACGAATATGAAGGCCGTGCGCCGGGTACGCCGGGCGAAGAGAAGACGGTCAATTACCTGACGGAGCAATTCAAAAAGATCGGCTTGAAGCCCGGCAATCCCGATGGCACGTATGTTCAGAAAGTGCCACTGGCGGGTTTCACGCCTACACCGACGATGGCGTTCAACGTGGGCGGCAAGCCGATGAAGTTTGATTACGCGACCGATTACATCGCGCGTTCATTGCGTTATGTGCCCGAAGTCAAAGTCGAAAAATCCGACGTAATCTTTGTCGGCTATGGCGTCGTCGCGCCCGAATACGGCTGGGATGATTACAAGGGCGTAGACGTCAAAGGCAAGACGGTCGTCTTTCTCATCAACGATCCGGCGATTCCCGATGCAACTGATTCAAGCAAGCTCGATGACGCGATGTTCAAGGGCAAGGCGATGACCTATTACGGACGCTGGACCTACAAGTTTGAAATCGCTTCAGAGAAAGGCGCGGCGGCAGCGATCATCGTGCATGAAACCGGCCCGGCGGGTTATCCGTTTGCGGCGCTGGCGAGTTGGCGGCAAGAGAGTTTCGATTTGCGTACGCCTGACAAAAACATGAGCCGCGTCGCCGTCGAATCATGGATCACCGACGTAAAAGCTAAACAGCTTTTCGCGGCTGCGGGACAGAACTTCGATGCGTTGAAGAAAGCTGCGTTGAGCAAGGATTTCAAACCCGTCGCGTTGAATGCCAAAGCCGACATCACAGTCAAGACAGCCTTGCGCGAAGTGGATTCGCGCAACGTCGTCGCCAAGCTCGAAGGCGCAGACCCGAAGCTGAAAGATGAATACGTCGTTTACACCGCGCACTGGGATCACATGGGACGCGACACGACGTTGAAAGGCGATCAGATTTTTAACGGCGCGCTCGACAACGCATCGGGTACGGCGGCGTTGCTTGAATTGGCCGAAGCCTTCACTAAGCTGCCTGCGCCGCCGAAGCGTTCGATCCTCTTTCTGGCTGTGACCGCCGAAGAGAAAGGTTTGTTAGGCGCGAAACATTACGCGCTGAATCCGCTCTATCCGCTCGAACGCACGCTGGCGAACATCAACAAAGACGGATTCAATCAATGGGGACGCACGAAAGACGTTGTCATCATCGGTTACGGAAACTCTACGCTGGATGACTTGCTGGCCGAAGCGGCGACCGCGCAAGGCCGTGTCATCGTGCCTGACCCTGAAACGGAGAAGGGATTCTTTTATCGCTCCGATCATTTCGAGTTCGCCAAGCAGGGCGTGCCCGCGCTCAACACCGATTCGGGCACCGATTTCATCGGCAAGCCGGAAGGTTACGGCATGAAGAAACGCAATGAATATGAAGAGCGTGATTACCATACGGTCACGGACGAGGTGAAACCGGATTGGGATTTATCAGGCGCAGTCGAAGACATGCAATTGCTCTTTCAAGTCGGCTATCGAGTAGCCCAAACTGACAAGTGGCCGGAGTGGAAGCCGGGCACGGAATTTAAAGCCAAACGCGAAGCGCAACTCAAACCGAAAGCGTGAGCCGAAACGCAGTTGTATCATGCGAGCCTTAAAACCCTATGTCCGTTGGGCTGCAGCAGAATGCGCCGATGAAAAACGCCTTGCCCAATTCAGTTGAACACTTCCAGCAAGCCGAGCAGCTTTATTATTCGGCGCTCGAACTTGAGGCGTCCGCTCGTGCCGCCTACCTCGCCGCAGCCTGCGCAAACAACGAAGTCTTGCGCCGCGAAGTCGCATCGTTGCTGGCGGCGCACGACGAAGCGGGCAGCTTCATTGCGGGTAATGCCATCGCAGACCAAGCCAGACTGAAAGCTGAAGAACCTTTGATGGAAGAACTCTTGATGGAAGATCAGGCCACGGCGATGTTGCCCAATCCGTTGTCGAACTCAGAACAACGCGCCATCAATCAATATCGCATCATCTCGTTGCTGGGGCGCGGCGGGATGGGCGAAGTCTGGCGCGCTGAAGATACACGGTTGCAACGGCAGGTCGCGTTGAAACTGCTGCCCGTCGAATTCACCAACGAAGCCGAACGACTGCGCCGCTTTGAGCAGGAAGCCCTCGCCATCTCGGCGCTCAATCATCCGAACATCATCACCATCCACGAAATCGGCGAGAGCGCTGCAGGTCGTTTCATCGTGATGGAACTGGTCGCGGGCAAGACCTTGCGCGAGCTGGCGACTGAAGCGATAGCGCTTGATGATTTGCTGCATTGGGGTGTGCAACTGGCGCAAGCCCTTCGCGCGGCGCATGAGGCGGGCATTACGCATCGTGACATCAAGCCTGACAATTTGATGGTGCGCTCAGACGGTTACGTCAAGGTGCTGGATTTCGGCCTCGCGCGCCTCGACGACAGCCGCCATCTCGTCGCCGAAGCGCATACCAAGTCAGGGATGCTGATGGGCACGGTGAAATACATGTCGCCCGAACAGGCACGTGGCGAAAAGGCGACGCACGCGACTGACATCTTCGCGCTCGGTCTGGTGTTTTATGAACTGGCAACGGGGCAGCATCCGTTCAACGGAGCTACGTTGCTGGCCGTGTTGCAACAGATCACGAGTGACGCGCCGCCCGCGCCGATTACGTTGAATCAGCACTTGCCCGTCGCATTCGATGCGCTCATCCAACGCATGTTGGCAAAGCGGGCGAGCGCGCGTCCGACAGCGGCTGAGGTCGAGCGCGAACTGCGCGTCATCGCGCGGCAAAGCGATGCGGCGATGGAACGCGACAGCAAAGCGGCTACGCTCAACACTCATCACGTCCCATCACGACCCATCAATCCTATTGCTCCCATCGTCGGACGCGAAACCGAACGCCAAGCCTTGCACGCCGCCTTTCAAACTGCCCAAGCCGGACGCGGTACGTTGCTTTGCGTAGCGGGCGAACCCGGCATCGGCAAGACCACCGTCGTCGAAACCTTTCTCACCGAACTCGCCGCGACTGAGGCTGTCACCATTGCGCGCGGACGCTGTTCAGAACGGCTGGCGGGGACGGAAGCGTGGCTGCCGTTGCTTGAAGCGTTGGAAAGTTTGCTGACGCGAAAAGCGTCTCTGGGTGTAGGGCAGGATTTAATCCTGCCCTACACCCAGAGGATGAAACAGTTTGCGCCGTCGTGGTACGTGCAAGTCGTCTCGCTCGACAGCGCCGACGAAGAACTCACGCGGTTGCGCGCCGAAGCCCAAGCCGTTTCGCAAGAACGCAAGAAACGCGAACTCGCAGCCTTTCTCGCCGAAATCGCGCGGCAGCATCCGTTGGTGCTTTTCATTGACGATTTGCATTGGGCGGATGTCTCTACGATTGACGTGGTGAGTTATCTGGCAGGCAAGTTCGATGCGTTGCCGGTGCTGATCGTCACGACTTATCGGCCTTCGGATATGTTGCTGGCGAAACATCCGTTCTTGCAGCTCAAGCCCGACTTGCAGGCGCGCGGCGCGTGTCATGAATTGTCATTGGAATTTTTGACCGAAGCCGACATCGCCGAATACCTCACGCTCGAATTTCCTAACCATCGTTTGCCCGCCGCGTTGCCGCCCCTGATTCACGCCAAGACCGAAGGCAGTCCGTTGTTTATGGCCGACTTGGTGCGTTACCTGCGCGACCGCAAGGTCATCGCCAACACGAGCGGCAGTTGGGCGCTCGAACAATCGCTGCCTGACCTCGAACGCGAGTTGCCCGAATCGGTGCGCGGGATGATCGAACGCAAGATTGCGCAACTTAGCGAAGACGATCACAAGCTGCTCACCGCCGCCAGCGTGCAAGGGTACGAATTCGATTCCGCCGTCTTGGCGCAAGTACTAAAACTTGACGCCGCTGACATCGAAGACCGTTTGCAAAAGCTCGAACGAGTGCATGCCTTCGTTAAGCTGACCGAAGAGAGCGAATACCCAACGCACGCGCTGACGCTGCGCTATCGCTTTGTACATGTGTTGTATCAGAACGCGCTTTACGCCGTGTTGCCGCTCACACGCAAGGCTGCGTTGAGCGCCGCCGTAGCGCAATCGCTAGAGACTTTCTACGGCGCGCAAGCGGTCACGATTGCGAACGATCTGGCGCGGCTGTGGGAAACAGCTCGGCAATTCGCGCCAGCGGCTGATTACTATTGGCAGGCGGCAGAACATTCCAGCCAGGTTTTCGCCGTGCCGGAAGCTGAACAACTGGCGCGGCGCGGGCTGGCGATGATCGAAAAACTGCCGGACGACGCAGCGCGCCAAGCCAAAGAACTGCCTTTGCAAATTCTATTGGCGAATACCTTGATTGCCACGCAAGGCTATTCAGCCGTAGAAGTCGAGCAGGCTTATTTGCGTGGCCGTGCGTTGTGTCAGTCGCTCGGTGAAGCCGCCGAATCTTTGCCAGTATTGGGCGGGTTGAGTTTGTTGCGCTCTATGCGAGGGCAGTTCCAGGCGGGCAGGGAGATGGCAGAAGAATTTCTCGAAATCGCCCGCCGCAAAAACGACCCGGCGGAATTGTTTGGACGGCAAATGATTGCTTTCAGCACCTATTACCCTGGCGACTTGCTGGGAGCGATAAGGCTTTATCAGGAGTGTGCAGCGGATTATGAGCCGGAACTGCACCGATCTCTCGCGTGGGTTTACGGGGATGATTTGGGTATGAGCAATCAGGCTTACTTGTCTATGCTGCAATGGCAGGCGGGTTACCCTGAACAGGCTTTTCATCATTTGGAAGAATCACATCGGCTGGCGCAGGAAGTTCCGCAAGCCAACAGCCAGGCTTTCGCGCTCTATTTCAAAGCCTATCAATACTTGTTACGCCGAAAGCCTGACGAAACGCTTCGCTGGGCTGAGCAAACCATCGCCTTGTGTGCGGAACACGGTCTTCCATTTTGGATGGCGGCGGCAACATTGGTACGTGGCTGGGCGTTGGTGCAACAAGGGCAACCTGACGAAGGCATTGAAGAATTATGCAAAGGGAGCGCCGCTTACCAAGCCATAGGGACAGAGGCAGGCATGACAATCCTGTTTTGTATTTTGGCCGACACCTATACCGAAGCATGGAAAACAGAAGAAGGATTACAAGCCGTTGAGCAAGGGCTTGCCGTCGTTAAAAAAAACCATGAGCGTATATGCGAAGCTGAACTCTGGCGGTTGAAAGGTGAGTTGCTGTTACAAACCGACGCTGACGCCCCAGAAGCTGAAACCTGCTATCGGCAAGCCATCGCCATCGCCCGAGGACAAAGCGCCAAGTCGTGGGAATTGCGCGCAGCAACCAGCCTCGCGCGTTTGTGGCAGCGACAAGGCAAGGTCGCCGAAGCGCGACAAATGCTTGCTGACATTTACGGCTGGTTTACCGAAGGCTTCGACACGACGGATTTGCAGGAAGCCAAAGCCTTACTGGATGAACTCACCGCGCTTCACACACCGCCTTCCGCGCTGCGCACGCACACCGTTGGGCGCGATAAAGAACGCGAAGAGTTGCGCGCGGCGTTTACCGCTGCCCAAGCCGGACGCGGTTCGTTGCTGTGCGTAGCGGGTGAGCCAGGCATCGGGAAGACGACGTTGGTCGAAGATTTTCTGGCGGAGTTGGCGATGCAAGGGCAAAGCATCATCGTGCGCGGTCGCTGTTCGGAACGCTTGGCGGGGACGGAAGCGTATCTGCCGTTGTTAGAAGCGTTGGAAGGTTTGTTGTCACAAGGGAACGCGCGCTCCGTTGTAGGGCGGGTTAGTAACCCGCCCTACAACGAGAAGATGAAACAACTCGCGCCGGTGTGGTATGTGCAAGTCGCTTCATCCACCGCATCAGGCACCGCCGCGAGCGCGCAAATGGCGCAAGAG
>JABFSD010001216.1 GCA_013140935.1 Acidobacteriota bacterium | reverse complement strand
GCGTGCTGAGGTAATCGAAGGGAATGCCGCGCCGGTCGAATTCCAACCGCCACCAGCCTTCGTCTTGCGTACTCAACCACGTATGCATCAGGGCTACGCGGGCGGCTTTGACGGCGTGGGTTTTGACGGCGGGCGCTTCGGTCACGGCCATGACTTTCAGGCCGAGTTCTTCTGCTGCTTTGCGCAACTCGGCTTCGTTGATGTTGCGAATCACGAACGAGCCACGCCGGAATTTCAGATTGGTAATCTCAAAAGCTTCTTCGGTGGATTCAAACTGCGCGTCCTTGAAACGATAGCGCAACGTCGCCAGCGCGTTGTCGGCGTTGTGATTGATGACGAAGATGTTGCCCTTGCCGATCATGCCGCCGGGCGCTTTGACTTCTCCTTTCACCATTTCCATCGCGGCGCTGAGTACTGCGACATCGGTCACGCGCACGACTTGCACGTTGTTCAATTCGCCGAACGTCCAAGCCGTGTCGTCATAAATGTTGCGTTGCGGATCGTTCGGCGACCAGTACTGATAATCCAACATCATATCGGCGATGCGGCTGTAAGGCTGGTCCATCCGCACAAGGTAACTGCCTGCGGCGAACTCGCGCGTCTCTACCTTATCGTTTTTCCCATCGCTCCCATTGCTCCCATCGCTCCCATTGCCGCCACTCGCCGCGACCTCACTCGGTCGCGCCGGTTTCTTTTTCGCGGGCATCGTCACCGTGAACGCATCCGTCGCCTGATGGACTTCACAACCCTGCATTTGCAACAGCCGCAACAACTCGGCTTGTCCGCCTGCGCGCGGATCGCTCTTGGGAAACACATAAGCCGCAGGCCCTGCGACTTTGGCTTTGGTGATGGAGTTCTTGCTCTTGAGGTAAAAGTTGCGCAGGAAGTATTTGTCGTTCGCCGCGAATTGCGCGAGCGAGACGAGCAAGCCCGTTTGCTGATAGTTGTTGTTGTTGCGCTGCGACCACTTGGCTTTGGGCAGCGGCGGATTTTGTTTGTACCAGGTGCGCGAATACTCATTCGGCGACAACGTGCGTTCGACCGTATCAGCGCCGCCGTTGCCGAAGGTTTCATACAAACGGCTGATGCCGTTGTGCGACGCGGCGATGAACATCAGATAACTCGGCGACCACGTATCGAACGTGCCGTAAGTGAATACGCCGGGCATGCCCATCTTGGTCATTTCGCCGACATTGTTCCAGCCGATCATGTGCCATTCGTTGGTGAGAATCGGATCGAGCCAGGCGTTGTATGGCTCCGCGCCGACGGTGTTGTCATAAAGATAAGCGACTGATTCATGCAAGTCGTGCAGCACCTGCGGCTTCCAACTGAGATAGGTGTTGACGATGTTGCGCGTCAGATTCAACGTCAACGACATCGCATCGCGGTTGTTGTCGTGCGCGACGTATTTGCCCCAATACACCAGGTTCGGCCAGTTCTTGCCGGGGTTGGCGAGATGCCAGTTATAAACGTCTACTTGCCGGTCGCGGCCATCTACTTCGACGACGGGCGTGATGAGCGTGATGACTTTGTCGCGAATGCTCTTGATGTAATCGCTCTCATCCACCGCCAAGCGATAAGCCAATTCCATCAACGCCGTCGGCGAACCCGTTTCAGGCGAATGAATCGTCCCGGTCATGTAATAAACCGGCACGGTGTCAGCGATGATCTTTTCGGCTTCGTCATCGTTAAGGCTGATCGTACGCGGGTCAGCGAGTTGAGCGAGGTGTGCGCGATTGGCTTCGAGCTTTGCCATATTCGATTCAGAAGAAACCGCGACGGCGATCATCTCGCGGCCTTCTTCGGTCTTGCCGATGGAAAAAACTTTTACGCGCGGGCTGGACTGTTCGAGCATTCGCATGTAGCGATAAACCTCTTGCGAATAAGGCAGCTTGCCCGGCGCACCGGCTACGTCGCCCAGCACGGCTTTCGGCGTAGGCACTTTGCTCGACGCGGGCAAATAATCGGTCAGCGGCGAATTGAAAAACGGCTGCGTCGTATATTCACGAATCTTCGCGGTGTATTCCTCATCAACGGGTTGTTGCGGCGCGCGTCCGGGTTTGAGGGTGACGGCGGTTTGGGCAAAGGCAGTGAGCGTGAGTGTAAACAGACCAATACTCAGCAGACCAGCGCGGGCGAACGAACGAATCGTCATAAGGGTGTCCTTTGTAGTTGGAAAAGACGTATTACTGATGGTCAACAACCAAATCAGGCGTCCCGATTATTTCTCAGCGCCCTCTTCGGTCAAGAAATGTGTCGGCAGATATTTTTCGTGCATCTTTCTAAGATAAGCGATTGCGTCATCTTTTTCGGCAGAGTACTTCAGTTCGCGCTGGAAAAATTCCAGGCGGGCACGACAGCTTTCCAGTAACTGCCCCCAGGTTTTCACCCAAATAAAAACCCGCTCTTCTTCATCTTCGTACAGCAAGTCTTTGGGGCGATTTCTTTGATTGGCTTTCTTACGCACTGTTTCCGAAACATCGTTGGAGATTGCCCAGAATATCCATTTGGTTTTCGTATCCTTGAACCTTTCGTCAGCCGCAACTGCGAAAGCGTAACTTTCAATCTGATTGGCAGCTTGTGGGTCAATAGATTGGTTAGGCCGTTTAAGCTCAATCACCAGATGCTCTCTTTCTTCCGCCTTCGGTTGAGGAATTCGTCGCGACAGCATCAGGTCTATAATTCCTCTTGAGCCATTCTCTCTAAGCACTGGTTCTGTAGCTATCTCAGGCTCGCGTCCTAACAGATGCAAATGTTTGTTGAGTACCTCAGTAAGAGATTGGTCGCTCAGAGTAAGATGGAACTCTTCGCCAAAAATCCAAGTATGTTCCGCCAGAATTTTATGGAGTTGCTTTCTCTCTAAGAGTTGCTGCTTTGACGTTGGATCAAAAACCAGTAGCTCCAACCCCCGCAGAAAGTCTAAACGATCCGCCACTTCTTTTGAGGCATTGATAATAGCCGCCAGTGAGGTTTTTTCCAGCAACTCAGCAAACTCTTGCTGCTTTTCTTTGGGCAGGTCTAAAACTTCCTCAAGGATACGTTTCAGGGCTTTAGGGCTTTCTTCTATTGCTTGCTTCAAAATGGCAAAGGCGAATTTTTTGCTTTTCTTGTCGCTTGTTTCAAAGTCAGGCAAATAGTCGTGCAAGCTCAATGCAACGACGTCAAAAACCTGTCTTTCTGTCTCTTCAATGATATTCAGCGCCTCCCCCTCGAAAGGGTAAATTTTGGCTTCTTTCCATTCTTGTACCAATTTAGCTGAGTTTTCATTCGCTCTCTTTCTGAAATGTTCTTTGAGTTTATTTCGGGCAATACTTATGACCTTTTTGAGGTCTGGATTGAGGTCTTCCAGCAAGTTATTTTGCTCTTCCAACTCGCTAAAGTAATCGGATTTAAGGTAGGCGGTAAAACTAAAACCCGGAGCTTGAATGCTCGGTTTCGTCTCTGAAATGGCGAAGCCTTCCGCGTCGCAAAGGTAGAGAATCCGATCCGTATCGCTCTTCCATTCAATAACCGTCATCTTTGCCTCAACAACTCGACCGTTATCCAAGACAATATTTTCGAACGGATAAGTTACTTCAGCTTCTTTTGCGTCTGACGGGTCAATTCTTTGGCTGTCGTAGACGATGACAACGTTCGGATATTGACTAAGGTATAAAGCGAATTGCTCAGTGATTATCTGAACGGCTTTGGGCGAGCGGAGAGAGTTACTCCCATTATCAACACCGTCAATTATCACTTCAGTCCCAGTCTGGCCTGACTCAAGTAAACTGGGTTCATCGTCAACAAAGAATTTTCCCAATCGTTCCCGCTGACCAGTAATGGTGTATTCAGCCAAGTTTCCGCGTTGCAGAAAGTAGGTACGCCAAATCACCGAACTACCTACGGCAAAGGCCTGAAATCTCCCCTGCCCTCTTTTGCCGTGTAACCGTCGCTGCGCTCCTTTGGTGTGTGTCGAAGACTTTTTCCAAGAGCCGCCAAGATTCTCAAATGCATAAGTAATCTCTTCATAGTCCATTCCCTGACCATCGTCCGAAACGGTAACTTTCGCTACTGTTCCCGCCCCCATAGTATTTGAGTCGAACTTGACCTCAACATGGGTAGCCTCAGCATCAAGGGAGTTCCAAATTAACTCAGCGATGGCAAGCACCGGATTTTTACCTGCTACTGCTCTTTCCAGATAGTCGCTCTGAACTTTGACAGATAATTCGTTCATCTTATCTCTGGGTATGACTTAACTGACTTTGATTAGTTTGTTGCTGTCTCTCATTTGGCTTCTGTTGGTTCATCGCCGTACATGCCGCCAGCACGAGCTTCGCGCAACAACCGCTGCGTGTCAGAGCCGTCCGTAAAGCGCATACCTTGCTGCAACTCTTCAGTTTGGCGCAAAACTTCCAGCATCGCGTAATTCGGCTCAGGCGACGTCAGCGGGCGATCTTTATCACGCTCGGCGATGCGGCGCATGACTTCCAGCATCTGGTAATTCTGGCGCGGCGTATCTTCAACCACCGTCAGCCGCAAGTGCTTGCCTTCGAATTCATCGGCGTGCGCGGCTAAATCTTCCCAAGTGCCTTCATAAACTTGTTCGAGCATAAGGTTCCTCACTTGTTGATCGGAGAGAACACATCCGCCTGATAGGTGATGCCAAACGTAACGCCGCTGCGTTCGCTGAAATTGCTCAAGCCGCGTATGCCGGCGACATCCCACAGCAAACCGCCCGCTTTGATGCGTGCGCCGAAACGCGCTGCGCCATCTGATTCCGTACCGCGCGGAGCGATGCCGCGCGTGCTGCGGCGACCGTTGATTTCGCCGACGAGCGTGAGGCTTTCGTTGACGCCGTATGTCGCGGCGAGTCCGTAAAGCAGCACGTCATTTTGCGAGAACCGGTCGAGCGGCGCGGTCAGAATGCCGAGGCCAAGATTGCCGTATACATAAAGCTTCTTGCCGAAATGTTTGCCCGTCAGCACGGTCGCAAAGAAATTGGTTTGATTAACGCCGATGCCGCGCTCCTGATTTGAGTTAGGCATCTCAGCGCCGAAGCGGAAGCCGAATGCAGGCGTGCGTTTCGACTCGCGGCGCAGCTTGAATTTCGTCGCCAGATAAAAATCGCCCGTGTCGTGCGTAGAGTTCGTGCCCGTACTCAGTCGCAACGGGAACGGAGCCGGACGCGCCTGCCGATTTACGCTCAGGTAATTCTGGATGACGCCGCCGATCTCGAACTCTACGTTAGGCGACAGGCCGAAGGTGAGCGAGACGACGCCTACGCGCGTGAGGTCGCCTTGCAAGCCTGAGAGTCCGAATTCGCGGTGCTGAATGAAATCAAAACCGAAATCTACGCGCATTGCGCCGGGCTTGACGGTGTCTACGTCTTCGGTGATGAGCGGACGTTGAGCTTGTTGCGCAAAGGCGGTGAGCGACAAAGCCAATAAACAAAGGCACGCGATGTTGAAATGTTTCAGCTTCATAACGATTTCCTGCGGCAGAATCTTTCCGCCCACGAAGTCACACGAAGAATGTTACAAGTGCTTCGTGTTCTCTTCGTGTGACTTCGTGGGCGAGAGTCTTCGATTCAACTTTAAGCCAGTCTTGCCAAAACTGCTACACGATCCATCCGCCGCCGACCACGATTTCGCCGTCATAAAACACTGCGGCTTGACCCGGCGTAACCGCACGCTGCGGTTCGTCGAACGTGACCAGCACGCTGCCATCGGCTTGCGCCGTCAACGTAGCTCCCGCTTCTTCAGCGCGCGAACGAATCTTGACGCTGACGTGCAGCGGTTCGCGCAAGGCGTCGAAAGGAATCCAATTAGTGCGATTGACGGTCATCGTGGATTTGAGCAAATCGTCTGAACTGCCGACGACGACGCGGTTCTGTTTGGCGTCTACCGCGACGACGTAAAGCGGTTCGGGCGCAGAGATGCCGAGACCTTTGCGTTGGCCGACCGTGTAACGATGAATGCCGGTGTGCGTGCCGATGACTTCGCCCGCAGTCGTAACAATCTCGCCGGGCGCGGTTTTATAGTTATTCAGCACCGGTAAGGTTTTGCCTGCGGGTTTGTCTTCAGCGAGATAACGTTCGATGAATTGCGCGTAGTTGCCATCCGGCACAAAACAAATCTCCTGGCTCTCAGGCTTTTGCGCCGTAGGCAGTCCGGCGGCTTCGGCAATGTCGCGCACCTCTTGCTTCGTCATTTCGCCCAGCGGAAAGAAAGCGTAACTCAGTTGTTCCTGCGTCAGTTCAAACAAAAAGTAAGACTGATCTTTGGCGCGATTGACGGAGCGCAACAACAGCCAGCGTCCGCGCGCGTCGTCCCACGTCACGCGGGCGTAGTGTCCCGTAGCCACTTTCGTCGCATCGGCGGTCTTTGCCAACTCGACCAGCTTGTCGAATTTCAAAAACGAATTGCATTGCACGCACGGACTCGGCGTCAGTCCGTTGAGGTAGTTGTTGACGAAAGGCTGCACTACGTCGCGCTCGAAATCGTCTTCCATATTCACGACGTAAAACGGAAAGCCGATCTTGTGGGCTACGGCGCGCGCGTCATAAAGGTCGTCGAGCGAACAGCAGCGACTCGGCAGCGGTTCGCCCTCCGGCCCGACGTTGATGCGGCGCTGATTCCAGAGTTGCATCGAAAACCCGACCAACTCATGGCCCTGTGATTTGAGTAAGGCGGCGGCGGCAGAACTGTCTACGCCCCCGCTCATAGCAACTGCGATCATAAGACTTCACTCAAGAAGAGAGAGTACGGAACAAACGGAAATAACGGAACAGACAGAACGATTAACCGCTGAGAAAAAGTCCGTTTGTTCCGTTATTTCCGTCTGTTCCGTACTCTCAAAAAACACTCTTTATGCAACCTTTGCACGGTTAGCCGCGAATGCTAAGATTGCCGCTCGTTCGGCAAAGGCCGATGTTAGCACATCAAATTCATTTTTCAGGAATCATCTACACGATCATGGCGAAGACTGACACATCCAACAATCCTGCTGGGGCGACGGCAAAAGCCGAAGCTATCGAAAAGTACCTCATCAAAAAAGAGCCTTATTACGTCAACATCAAAGACGAGTCGTCCATCTTTGAGACGGCGTTTCAATCCAAGCTGCCCGTAATGCTCAAAGGCCCGACCGGTTGCGGCAAGACGCGCTTTGTCGAAGCGATGGCTTATAAGCTGGGGCGTCCGCTCATCACCGTCGCCTGCCACGAAGACCTTTCGGCCACCGATCTCGTAGGCCGCTTTTTGATCGAA
>JABFSD010000907.1 GCA_013140935.1 Acidobacteriota bacterium | reverse complement strand
GTATTGATGCCGCAATTCGAGCGCGATGCGCGTCGTGGCGTCTTCGAGTTCGGCGGGTGAACGCGGGAAGAAAGACTTGCCGCCCGTAGTTTGCGCGATCTCTTCGAGAATGGCTTGTCCTTGCAAATCGAGCGAAGCACCTGCGCCGCCGCCCAACTCTACAATTCCGATGCAATAAACCTGCACGCCGGATTCTTTCAGCAGCTTGCGCAATTCGCCGTAAGTGTAACGCGACGAATTATCCTGTCCGTCAGAAATCATCAGGATGGCGTGTTTTTGATGGCGTCCCTGCTTGACCTTTTCGATGCCGAGATAAGACGCGTCATACAAAGCGGTTTGCCCGCTGGGGTTCACCAGCGTCAGTTTGTTGAGCAAGGTTTGGCCGTCGCTGAATTCCGCAATCAGGTTGGCGCGTTGGTTGAATCCGATGAGAAAGTAATCGTCTTCGGCGTGGCTGGTTTCGACGAAGGCTTTCATGGCCTCGCGGGCGCGGTCGAGCTTGCCTTTCATGCTGCCCGATACGTCGAAGATGATGCCGATGCTGACCGGCATGTCGGCATCTCTAAATCCATCAATATCCTGTTTGACTTTATCTTCAAAAATCTCGAAATGCTTGCGCTCCAAACCGGTGACTAACCGGTTGTAAGGATCTACGACCGTGACGGGCAGCGAAACCAGATCGGTGTTTTCTTTGAAGATCGGTGCATTGGTCGGCTTCTGCTGCGGCGCATTATCGTCGGTCGGTAATTTAGGCGCGGTGGTTTTACCGGGTTGTTGCGTATCAGGAGTCAGCGGCGGATTTTGCGCGGACTGTGCGATGGCGGTGACGCCAGGCGTTGCAGTCAACAGTGCGGCAATAGCAAAACCGGCTACGCCAGTGCCGACTACGCCAGAGATAGTTGCCAGCAAAGAAAGTTTGATGTGCCTCATTGCCCTCTCCTTTTAACACCAAAGGGAACTTTGGGAAGGCGCTGGGCGAGCCCTAAGGTTCAACCCAGTGTGATTGCGATTCATTTGTGAAACTCGGACGACGGCTGCCACGCATTCTAAAACCCAAACGGAGCATCCTGCAATCTGAGATGCCAGATTGCGGCAGAAAAATTTCAAGGTCAGGGTTTTTCGTTGATCGTGATTTCGCGTTCGCCCGAATCGAAGAGCGCATTATTCGCCGCGTCGTAAAGTTTGAATTTCACGACGACGCGTTCTTTGGCATCGTTGGGCAGGCCCAACAGCAACGGCTGTTCGCGCACGCCATCTTTGCCATGCAGCACCGTAGAAAAAAACTGATTGTCCTGCGCGTCGTGTACTGTAATGTCCAGCCGATAGCCTTCGGGCGAACCGCCTTCGAGCATGATGGTCAGACGCGCCGTTTCGCCGGGCGCGTAACCGGTCTTATCCGTGCGAATGTCACTGACCGTAAGTACGTCGTCGGAAAAAAGTTTGTCGAGCGTCGTTTCGCCTTGCAGGGCGATGCTGCCATCCTTGCGCGTCAGCACGTAAGCGAGCTTACCGTCTCCCACTTCACCGGGCGTATTGAATTCGACGACGGCTTGACGATTGATGCTCACCGGCTTGGTGGCTTTGGTCGTACCCAATGTCATCTGCAACGTTGCGTCGAAGAGCGAACGCTGACCGCTCAATTCAAACACCAACACAAAGGGATCATCAGGCTGCGCTCCGGCGGCGATGCGAATCTTGACTTGTATTTCGTTTGGTACGGGGTGCGATACGGCGGGTGCGACAGCGGGCGCAGGTTTCGGTGCAGCGTTATTGATCGAAGCGCCGCCGCCCGTGAGCGCGACGGTTTCGGCTTGCGTCAATACGCCGTCACTCACGCGGCGCACGGCAGCGATTTTGTAATACAGCAACGCCTGACCGTCGTTGTAAAGGCGCAACGTATAAAACTCGCCTTGCGTTGCCAATCCTTTCAATAAATACAATTTAGTTTCGTTGGCTGGCACGAGGATGGTGAGTTGCCCGACTTCGATTTGCGTGGTGTCCGTGCCCAGGCTCAAGCGCGCGAGGCCGCGCAGTTCGCGTTCGGTATTGTTGGTGAGGCTCAACAGGTATTGTCCATTGTGGTTTTCGAGGCTGGCGACCAACGCGGCGGCGGAGCGAAAATCATAACCCGGCGTACGAGCTTTTTGCGCGTAAACATTCACAGACAGGCAAACCAGTACGAGCAGCCCATTGCTCCAGTGCCGTATCTCTTTTTTGTGCGGAACAGTTCTCACGTAAAGGTAATCCGCCAGTGACAGCCAATTGGATTCATTCCGGGTCGCCGCCAGTTAACGCGCGATTGATGGCAGCGATAATCGAACGTCGTTGCTTGCGCGTGTTGAGTTGGCGCGTCCAATGACAGACCAGTTGGGGCAGGTAATCCTGCGTTTCACGAAACTCAAGGGTAGCGCGATTGAAGTGAATTTTGCCGCCGAGTATTTCAAAAGCCAAAGCGTTGGTTTCTATTTTCGGGGAAGGACAACTCGTATCTTTCATCCACGAAGCAGCGACGTTGGTTTGCATCAAGTAAGGCGGGATGCTTTTCACCGGTTGTTCGGTATGTTTCGCCAGAAGTTCGCGCTGCTCGTCGGGCAATAGATAGAGCATCCAGCCTGTCAGCGTATCGTCTTCGTTGGCCTGGGTGACGGCGAAGGCCAACTGTCCGCGCAGCTTGATTTCTTTGCCATCTGGGCCTGTCCATTTGACGGGCGCGAGTTTGGGCAGGGAAAGCAGCGTCAGCGGTTTGCGCGCAGGCGCTTCCGGGTCGGCTGAAGTAGTTTGCGCGCTAACTGAAATGTTCAAACAGATAAGAGGCCAGATAAGAGGCAAGCACAGCCACGCACATCGCATCAGCCTGTCGTAATTTCTTTTCATCTAAAAACGGCAAGAGCGGCGCAAGGTTCACACAAACCTGCGCCGCTGAAAACGAAAGACGTTGGGTAAAAACTTTGTGGGAGTCGCGCATCGAAAAGCAGCTTGCTGAAGTCTGGTGCCCCTCCACACTCCAACAGCCATTCCGACCGCACGGCTCCCACAAACTTGAATAAGCGTGCTTACCCGTTCGGGTCTTCTTCGCCGTTGATGACTTTGATAACGCGCGCCACGATGCCGCGCCGCGAAGCGCCCCGCCGAATCTGAATGGCCCAGCGCGTCAACAAGGCTTCCATCTCGGCGGTCGTGTAGCGCGTGTTTTCCGATTCACGTCCGGGAATATCCAACACGATGCGGCCAAAGCGGGTCGTCACGCCGACAATGTTGGCATCCCACGATTTGATTTCGAGATGGACAATCGGCATGCCTGTGCCTTTTTGGAATTCGGCAATGACGTTCTTTTGCGTGAACGTCGTCGGCACTTGCTGCAACGGCTTGCCCGACATCGCCGCGATTTTTTGGCGCGCGTCTTCGGGTAAGGTGTAATTGATGGTTCCCACCAGCGTGTCGTCAGAGTTCGCCGCCGTCAGGGTATAGGTGAATTGTCCGCGCACTTCATAAGCATCGGCCTCGCCTTGTTTCAACTTGGCGATGACGAGTTTGGCTTTCGTGCCATAAGCGACGGGCTTGGGCGTTACGGGCGGGGCCTGCGCCAGCGCCAACCAACTCAGGCTCATGACGCACAGTGCCAGCAGTGCGGTACGTGTCAGTGTAGTTTTCATATTCGATTCAACTGCCTCCTTCGATATGCAGTAATAAGGGTTAATCCTAAAAAGGGGTTTAATTGCTTGGCCTCATCTGCCCGATACGGTCACGATGAGGCCGCTTAGAGTATAAAACTAAGAGTGAAGATGCCAGTCTCTTCTCTCATTCGCCGCGAATCAGTCTATTGATGTGATAAATGATGCCGCGCCGTGCGCGTTGCGTCGTTAACTGAACCGCCCAGCGCGAAAACAAGGCTTCTATTTCCTCAGCGGAATTCAACTGGGAAGGAGCTTCACGTTCGGGAACCATCAGTGCCACGTCCTTGAACGAGACTTCTGTTGTCAATAAGCGTAGCGCAAAAGGGCGAAGCAATAGTTTGGCGCAAGTGTCGGTATGCGGTTTCACCTCTGCCGTTACGTCTTTTTGCGTGAGAGCGATTGGCACTTGTGACAAGGATTGATTGGTCAGCGCCGCCAATTCCTGTCGCGCTTCACCAGATAAGGTGTAAGTGACCGAACCACTCACCGTGTCATCTGCATGCGCGGCGGCAAGCGTGTAAATAAATTCTCCGCTTATTTCTTCACCTGACGGCAATGTCGCAATGGTTTGTTTGAGCGACAACATATAACTGATTGGCGCAGTAGTAACAGGGCGCGTTTGTGCATTCGCTTGCAACGACGACATTCCCCCGCAAAGCAATAGTGCCAGGTGCAGGGACAGGAGTTGTCGGAATGCTTGATCCATAATGCGCAAAGCGTCTTGAATTAGTGGCATGTTCGACAGTAATCATAGCAACTGCCATTATCTGCCACCGTAACGACGCACATAACGATGCCTGTGAAGATGCAACATCGCGCGTAAATCAGGGATGTGTTTTCGGGGCGTGGAAGTTGAGTACGGGTTTGGTGTTCGCTATTTCGTTCGCCTGTTTCTTAAAGATGCGATCAAGTATTGTGAAAGTTTGAGGGTACCTAACAGCATCTTGCCATAGAAATGGCTAACGCACGGCACTCAACCGAAGATTCCCCAGTGAGCCCAATGTTCGCTTGATGTGCCGTGCGTGAACTCGGTTGCGCTAAACGCGCCGAGGTCGGGTTGGTTTCATTTATTTTCCAGTTTTTTTTGATGCGAAAAAAACAGCTACCTAAACGCACCTTGCGCCTGGGCGTAGACACGGGCGGGACTTTCACTGATTTCATTGCGCTGGCCGATGATCGTTTGCTGATGTTCAAAGTGCCTTCGACGCCTGCGCAACCTGAGCAAGCTATCTTGCAAGGCATCACGCGCGTGCTCGCTGAATTGGGCGATAGTTACGCACTCGATCTTGTTCACGGCACGACCGTCGCAACGAATGCTTTGCTCGAACGCAAAGGCGCACGCACGGCGCTCGTGACGACGGCGAGCTTTGAAGACGTGCTGGAAATAGGTCGGCAAGCGCGCCCGGATTTATACAACCTTGCCGTTACGCGTCCTGCGCCGCTCGTGCCTGCCGAGTTGCGGTTTGGCGTGAATGAGCGCATTGCTGCCGACGGAACCGTCCTCGAACCGTTGAACGAGGTGCAACTGCGACAGCTTGCGCAGCGGCTCAAACGCGCGCGTGTTGAATCTATCGCCATCAGCTTACTCTTTGGCTTTGCGCATCCCGATCACGAAAAACAAATCGCTGCTTCGCTCGCGCCGTTAGGCATACCGCTTTCCATCGCGCACGAGATTCTGCCCGAATATCGCGAATACGAACGCACCTCGACCGTCGTCATTAACGCTTATCTCGCGCCCCGCGTTAGCCAATATCTCAATCGTTTAACGCACGCGCTGAAAACTTCGCACTCACTCAGAATCATGCAATCTTCCGGCGGTTCGATTTCGGCGGAGGTGGCTGCGTACGAACCAGTGCGCACGATTCTTTCCGGTCCCGCAGGCGGAGTGATTGCCGCTTCCGTCGTAGGCCAGCGTGCGGGTTTTAATGATTTGTTGACGTTCGATATGGGTGGGACTTCGACAGATGTAGCGCTGATTGCCGGCGCGCCGTGCACTACGCGCGAAGCCCAATTGACGGGGTTACCAATCGCAGTGCCTACGCTCGATATTCACACGGTTGGCGCAGGCGGGGGATCACTTGCTTATGTTGATGCTGGCGGTGCGTTGCGCGTTGGCCCGCAATCCGCTGGCGCAGACCCCGGCCCGGCGTGCTATGGCAAAGGCACACGGGCTACAGTGACGGATGCCAACTGTGTGTTGGGGCGCTTTGCAGACGTGGGCTTGCTCGACGGAATCATGCCACTCGATGCCGTGCGTGCGGCCAGTGCGCTTGATGGATTAGCCACCGCGATGAATCGGTTTGCGACGAAACCTGTCACGCGCACGCAAGCTGCGCTCGGCGTTTTGCGCATAGCCAATGCCAATATGGAACGCGCGCTGCGATTGGTTTCGATTGAACGCGGTTACGATCCGCGTCGCTTTACGTTGGTGAGTTTTGGCGGCGCAGGTGGGTTGCATGCCGTCGCGTTGGCCGAAGCCTTGCGCATTCCGCGCATTCTCGTCCCGCACTATCCTGGTGCGTTTTCGGCACTCGGCGTGCTGCTGGCTGATGTCGTAAAGGATTACGCGCAAACCATGATGTTGCCGGTTGCGTCGTCTGAAAAAATACCGCCGCTTGTTGTTGAAGCCTTCGCCGCACTGACACGACGGGCGTTGCGCGATTTGCGTGGTGAAGGCTTCACTGCCCGACAAACCCAATTACATCGGCTGCTCGCGTTGCGCTATCGCGGACAATCCTTCGATCTCGAATTGCCTGCCATACCTGAGGTGCTGGCGGATTTTCATCGCGCTCATCAGGAACGTTATGGCCACAGCGATGCGACGCGCGCCGTAGAAATCGTGAGCGTGCGTTTACGCGCGGTCGGTCTGACGGACAAACCCGTCTTACCGCATGTCGCGCGCGTGAAGCGTCACGTGGCGACAACCCAGCGGTTTGCCTCGGTGGTACTCGCGTCCAAGCCGGAGCGCCTTCCTGTCTTCGACCGCGCCCAATTCGCTTCCGGCGCGCAATGCAAAGGCGCTTGTCTGGTTCTTGAATACGGTTCGACTACGCTCGTGCCGGTGGGCTGGCAGGCCGAAGTGGATGCTGACTACAACTTGATCTTGCAACGCACCTGACGCTTATGCCCAAGCAATAATTGATTCTCATCGCCATGCTCGCAGTTTGGCCTAGTACTCCATCACGGTAAAAATGAGGGGTGTAGGGCGGATTAGTAATCCGCCCTACATTGTCATTGCGCTTCTCCACCCCTCAAATTCAACGTGACAAGGTACTAGCATGGATATGGCGAAGGCATCCTGCGGCGTGAGGCATTTGCTAACATTTTGCACTCTCTACATTCCCGGAAAAAGACCTGCGGTCAGGGATGGGCGTAGCTGAAGGGCGATTATGGTTGGGGTTGGGTTAACTACCTCGACAAAATCACATTCGAGCGAACGGGTTTGAGTCCGCTAAGTCGTTGATAGAAAAAGCGCAGTTAGTCACGTCTGGTTGATGAACCAGAAAACCGAGACGAAAGCTGCGCAGAAAGTATGGGATCCCGTCGCGTGGGGCTTGCCGCTGGCGGAGATCAAATTGT
>JABFSD010000727.1 GCA_013140935.1 Acidobacteriota bacterium | reverse complement strand
TCATTGCGCTGCTGGGTTTCAACGCCTGTCGTCAGGCTACGCCGCCGCCTGATATGTCAGCGCGCCGCAATGTCACCGACGAACTCAATCGTACGGTCGCCATCAACGCGAACCCGCAGCGCATCATTTCGCTCGCACCTAATCTGACCGAAATGCTTTTCGCGTTAGGACTCGGCGACCGCGTAATCGGCGTGACGAGCTATTGCGATTATCCTCCCGCCGCCAAAACGAAAGAGAAAGTCGGCGATACGCTCACGCCTAATCTCGAACGCATCATCGCACTCAAGCCCGACCTCGTCATCGTTACGACTTCGAGCCAGCTCGAAAAAATCACGAGGCAACTCGATCAATTACAGATTCCGGTTTACGTAACCAATCCGCGTTCGGTGAATGAAGTGCTGGCTTCGCTTCAGCATCTCGGCGACGTGACGGGCGCGACGGCACAAGCCGCGAAGTTGCACGACGAACTGCAAACCCGCATCAACGCCGTCACCGCGCGTGTCGCTGCGCAGCCCAAACCCAAAGCCTTGTTCCTCGTGCAAGATACGCCGTTGTTGGTCGCCGGCAGCGATACGTTTTTGCACGACCTCGTGACGCTCGCGGGCGGTGAATCAATCACGGTGGACGTGAAAGGCTACCCGCAATTTTCGCGCGAGATTGCCATCGCCCGCGCACCCGAAGTCATCATCGATCCGGGTCGCCCTGAAAATAAGGCGCTGGCCGACAGCGTGTTGCGCAAGGATTACGCTACGACACCCGCGATCAAACAGAATCGCATCATTCACATTGATCCTGATCTTACCAATCGTCCGGGGCCGCGTCTGATTGAGGGACTCGAACAACTCGCGCATGCGCTGCATCCCACTGCCTTTGCCGCACAACCATGACGCGAACCTATCTCAATCAAAAATACGTCGTCGTCACGCTGGCGTGGCTGGCGGTTGCACTCGTGCTGATGTCGTTCATCGCACTCGCCGTCGGCCCCGTATCCATCCCTCTCACTTCGATCTGGGCTGCGCTGCAACAGTGGCTAACGCCCGATCACCAACTTGACGTACGCGAACTCATTCTGTTTTCGAATCGCCTGCCGCGCATCGCCCTCGCGCTTGGCGTAGGTGCTTCATTGGCTCTGGCAGGCGCAGCCTTTCAAGCCCTCTTGCGCAATCCGTTGGCTGACCCGCACATATTGGGCATTTCGCGCGGCGCGGCTTTCGGCGCGATTCTCGGCATTATTACCGCCGCGCAGTTGCCTTTCGCGCCCAGCCTCACGCGCGCCGTGTGCAGCTTTGCCGGAGCCAGTCTAGCCAGTGCGCTGGTTTACGCTCTGGGTCGCCGCGAAGACGATCCTGCACGACTGGTGCTGGCAGGCGTAATCCTCTCGACCTTTCTGTCTTCGTTGAATGTGCTGATGCTTTCGCTGGTAGACGACGTGCGCTTGCGCAACATCACGCTCTGGCTGCTGGGCGATTTATCAAATGCGTTGACCGAAAGTTTGCTTTTCATCGGCGCGGCACTCTTGCTCGGTTTGCTGGTGTTATTGACGCAAGCCCGCGCGCTCAACCTGATGATGATCGGCGCGCGCGAAGCCTTCACGCTGGGCGTCGAGACAGCAAGAACACGCTGGCTCGTCTTCGCCGCCGCTTCTTTATTGACTGGTGCAGCCGTCGCAGCCGGTGGCGCGATTGGTTACGTAGGTTTGCTGACGCCGCATCTCATTCGTTTGATCGCAGGCGCAGACAATCGTCTCGTCTTGCCTGCCGCTGCGTTAGGCGGTGCGTTGCTCACACTCGTGGCCGACACATTGGCACGCACGGTAATCGCTCCGCGCGAATTGCCGACGGGCGCGATTACGGCGTTGCTCGGTGCGCCACTGTTTATTTATCTATTGTTAAGACGACGCTGAAATGCAGATGTGGAACAAGATGGTATCTTGTTCCACTCAGTTAGGAACAAGATACCATCTTGTTCCACAGCCTGTTGATGAACCTGCTTACTTTCGACAATGTACATTTCGGTTATGACCGACCGGTGCTTCAGGGCATCACGCTCGAAATTCGCGCGGGCGAGTTGGTGGCGTTGCTGGGTACGAACGGCGCAGGCAAATCTACGTTGTTGCAATTGGGCTGCGGCACACTCACACCACAACGTGGCGCAGTGCTTTGCGCTGACGAATCGCTCACACAACTCTCGCGTCGCACCGCCGCGCAACGCATCGGCTTGGTCACCCACGCCAGCGAAGTCCATTTTCCGCTGACGGCGTTGGAATACGTGCTGACCGGACGCTTCGCCCATGCGCGCGCCTTCGGCTTCGACACGGAAGAAGATGTCGAGACGGCGCTGCAAGCCTTACGCGACACCGACGCTGCGCAATTTGCTGAACGCCGTTTCAATCAACTTTCGAGCGGCGAACGCCAGCGCGTCGTGCTGGCGCGCGCGTTGGCGCAACAGCCGCAAGTGCTATTGCTCGATGAGCCGACTGCCAACGCCGATCTGGCGCATCAGGTCGCACTGCTCATCCTCATTCAACGCCTAACGCGCGAACGCGGGCTGGGCGCGCTCGTCATTACGCACGAAATCAACCTCGCGGCTGAATTCGCCGACCGCGTGGCGTTGTTGCACCAAGGTAGCCTGCTGGCTTGTGGCTCGCCCGCAACAGTGTTGACAGAAGATTTATTGACGAAGGTTTTCGCGACCGCGCTGTTAGTAGACCGCCATCCGCAAAGCGGCAAGCCGCGCATCTCGTGGGCAGTAAGGAAAACGTCAACGACCTGAGTCTCGGCCATGTGTCAATTGACTCAAAGGAACGTCACTGAAGATTGACGACCGGCATCAGTTGGGCCAGTGCCGGATAAGCTCGCCGCACAAAAACGAAAGGCAGGCGTTGTGCACCACGTGCGCGCCTGCCTTTCCTTCTATTCGCCGAAACGCTTTAGCCGATCACGGCGGGCCGCGTCGCCGCGCCAGTCACGATGCGGTTGTTGCAAGCGTCCCAATCAATGTTTGAGAAAAATGCCTCAATGTATTTCGGACGTTCCGCCGGAGCATAGTCACGAATGAACGCATGTTCCCACACGTCCATAATCAACACCGGCGTGAAGCCCGCGACGTTTCCCGATTCGTGCAAATTGATCCAGTGATTCGAGAGGCCGCCGCTCACCGGATCGAGATAGGTCGCCGCCCAGCCTACGCCGCGCATCTTGCCGACGGCGACGAAGTTTTTCTTCCATTGTTCGTAACTGCCGAAACTTGCCGCCGCCGCTTTGGCAAAGACCGAGTCCGCCGCCGGATCGCCGCTGCCGCCGCTTTTCAGATTGCCGAAATACCACTCGTGCAAAACCATGCCGTTGTATTCAAATCCCAACCGCCGCGTCAGTTCGGAATAGACCGGCATTTCATTCGCGGTGATTTCGCCCTTTGATAAATCGGCGAGCTTTTCGTTCAAGATGTTCGTGTTGGTCACATAGCCTTCATACAGCTTGAAGTGCATCGCCAACGTACCGTCCGAGATGCCGTTCAAATTGCTCAAGTTGAAGCTCTGCGCTTTATAAACCGTAGCCATAGTTGTTTCTCTTCCCTCCGTAAGAAGTAGGTCGAATTGTTTGGAAATGAATTGTTACTTGATCGGCGGTGTGCGTTGCAGCAACAACGCCGCCAGTACGATCACGCTCAGGATAATCACCATACCGCCCGGCATCATCTTGAAACCTTTCGTCGCCGCCATGCCGAAACGCGCCAACAGCAACAGCGTGACGACCAGCGAAAGCCACCAGCCGTTTTGATATTGCCCGCGCATCAGCAGCGCCGACCCGCCCGCCAGCGCGAGTCCCGCGATCACCCCGGCAATCAGCGAAGCCATGCTGCCCGCTTTGACGTAGCCCATCACGCCGCCCGCTGCCACCAGAATTGCGTAAATTAAGACCAGCCATCCGATCATAAAAGGGTTTCTCCTCGTGAATGAATTGGAATAGATTGCGGACTTGCTTTTGGATTACTGAACGATGATTGTGCGTCTTGTTTGGATTACGGCAAGGAATTTACTCTATCACTTCAGAGCGCGCAAAGGCAATGACGTAGCGCAGACTTCAGTCTGTGACCGTGGCGCGGACTTTAGTCTGCGCGACATTGCGGTGCCACGCTCGAAGAAAGCGAATACGAGGAGAACCAATGAAAGCTACCTTCAAATCTGCCAGCGGCTATCAAGACGATGCGATGAATCTGCCCATAGCGAATGTCGCCACCGCCATCACCTTTTATGAAACGGTGATGGGCTTTCGCGTCAGCGCGCGCGAAGACGTGCCGCATCCCGCCGCGACGCTCGTACGCGACGACGTTCAAATGAGACTCGTCGAAAACGGCGGTGATCCTTCACAAGATGGATGTTTCTTTGCTGTGGACGACATCGAAGCCGCCTTCGCCGAACTGAAAGCGAATGGGCTGGGACGTGAAGCAGCGGGTTACCGCATGGATCGTCACGGCGACACGCTTTGGAAAGTGTTTTTCGTCGTTGCACCGGATGGCCTTTGTTACTGTTTGGGCGAACGACAGAACTGATTCAATAGTTGCCCGCCGCTTGTGGCGCAGGTGCAGCGCCCTGTTGTTCCTGCGCGATGCGTACGCCCGCACTCGCACCCAGTCGCGTCGCTCCCGCCGCAATCATCTCTTTCGCCGAAGCTAAATCACGCACGCCGCCCGCCGCTTTAACGCCTATGTTTGCGCCCACCGCGCGGCGCATCAATTCAATATCGGCGACCGTCGCGCCGCCTTTGCTGAAGCCGGTCGAAGTCTTGACGAAATCAGCGCCCGCCTCTTTCGCCAGCACACAAGCGCGAACTTTTTCATCGTCGGTCAACAACGCCGTTTCGATAATCGTCTTGACGATGGCGCAGCCTTCGTGCGCGGCTTCGACGACGGCGCGAATGTCGCGTTTGACGCATTCATCATCCCCCGATTTCAACGCGCCGATGTTGATGACCATGTCTATTTCAGTCGCCCCGTCGAAGATCGCGCGGCGCGTTTCATACGCTTTGACATCCCACGGCGTAGCGCCCAACGGAAACCCTACGACCGTGCAAACTTTGACCGGCGAACCGTAAAGCTGAAACGCGCAATCCTTAACCCACGTAGGATTGACGCATACCGACGCGAAACTATGCTCGCGCGCTTCGGTGCAAAGCACTTCGATTTCGGCGCGCGTGGCTTCGGGCTTGAGCAAGGTGTGATCAATGAAACGGGCTACGTCGCCGCTGCCTGCATTGGTTTGGTTGTGCGGCAAGCCAATGCGCGTAGCTCCGGCTTGCAAGGCGCAGGCGATGTGATGCGGACTGCACGCGGCGGCTTCATCGCTTGCGCCACTCGCTTGCAAGCGCGCCATGATCTGATCGGTAATTTGTTCGATGAGTTGGTCGAAGGATGAGTTCATAACGTTTAGCAGCAGACCTTGCGGGGACGTTCTTCGTTCACCGGCTGTCCGGCGAGATAGCCGCGCAACACGGCGCGTAAGATGTTCCAGCAGCGTTGCCAGCGCGATTCACGGTGCGTGCAAGTTGTCGTTTGAGATTGCATAACAATGTCTTTGAATTGATGACGTCGTGAGGCTAACACAGCAAAACGCTCGTGAGCTAGCGCGCATTCTTGTCATCGTCAGTGATGGCGGGTGGTGCCATGCTCGGCGTACGCAATGAAACGAGATAGTTCGCTACGGCATTGATCTCATCCGCATTCAACCACGTCGGCGGCGGAACCGTCGCGCCCTGATGGGTTGCGGTTAAGAATTGCTTCCATTGCTCCGTCGTACGCATTGCCGATTTGCGCAAATCCGGCGCGATAGCCGCGATGCCGTGTCCGGCGGGGCCGTGACAGCTTTGGCAACTGCGCTCAAACGCGCGCGCTACGACCGTAGGCATCAGCGGTTCGAGGCTTTGCGGCGCTATGGCAAACGACGAACGCGCGACGTGCTGCGCGTTCTCAACGGATTCGTCAGATTTGTTTTGACAAGCAAGCGTCAAGCCGAGGGCGAACAGCAATGCGATGAACGAGAGGCGTTTCATAAATCGGTTAGCGTCGAGCGGCGCGCGCCTTGACGTTGGCATTGGCATGTTGGCACTTGGCGCATATGCCAAAGATGCGCAGGCTGTGCCGCGTAGGCTTGAAGCCGAACGAAGCCGCAATCTCATCCTGTTTTTGTTCGATGGTTTCGTTATAAAACTCGATCAGTTCGTGGCACTGCGTGCAAATCAAATGATCGTGATGCGGGTGATTGTAGTTGTGTTCGTAACGGCGATGTCCGTCGCCCAACCGCTCTTCGCGCGCGAGGCCGCATTCGGCCAACAGCTTGAGCGTGCGATAGACCGTCGTGAAACCAACGGTGGGGTCTTCGGCCTTGACGACTTGATAAAGGTCTTCGGCGCTCGAATGCCCTTCGGTGCGCAGGAAGACTTCGAGAATCACGTCGCGTTGCGCGGTGCGTTTGAGTCCCGCTTTCTTGATGTGTTCCCAGAAAATCGCTTTCTCTTCAGTTAAGTCCGATTTCTGCGGAGGATGCTCATACATAAGTGTTGCCTCTGTTTCCTGCCAGGAAGGTGCGCATCATAAAACTTTTTTGGCAATGCTCAACCCGCTTGGCACGGTTGCTGGGATCACGGGTGGTGGCGCGAGATCGTTTAAGGATTTCAGAAACGCTACGAGATCGCGTTCCTGCTGTTCGGTGAGGTCAAGTTTCTTGACGCGGAAGTCCTGACTGTCAGCCGATAAACCGCGTCCGCGTCCGCCGCCTTCGTTATAAAACTTCACGACGTCTTCGAGTGTAGCGAAACTGCCGTTATGCATATAAGGCGCAGTGCGTTCGATGTTGCGCAAGCCCGGCGTTTTGAATTGAGCGATGCCGTCGGCGCGCCGCAAAACCGCGCCGAAACCTGCGTCGGCATCGAGCGGAGCGCCCTTTTCATTTTTTGTCGGCACGCCAATCGAAGCGACGGAATCATCGTGAAAGACTGGTGCAATGTGGCATACGTTGCATTGGCCTGATCCGAAAAATGTGACCAGGCCGCGCAACTGTTCGGTCGTCAGCGCCTCATCCCTGCCGCTGACGAAACGATCATATTTTGTGTCAATGATGTTCAACTTGCGCTGAAAGGCCGCGAGCGCACGCGCAACGTTGGGCAACGTGATGTCGCTGCCGTCCGGTTGGGAATTCGCGCCGAAGGCTTTGCTGAACAACTCACGATAACGCGGCACCGCACGCAAACGGCGCAACAACCCAGG
>JABFSD010000330.1 GCA_013140935.1 Acidobacteriota bacterium | reverse complement strand
GGCATCGCACGCGCGGCTGGGAAGCGTTGGCGGCGAGCAATGGACGCGGCGTCAACGGATATGTGACGGCATTGCTTTCTAACGCCGAGGGCGTATTCGTCGGCGGCAATTTCACCAACATCGTTAACGGGGCCGGTGCTTATAACGTCGCCGTGTGGCGCAACGCGCTGGGTTGGGAACCTTTGACCGGACGCGGCGGGCAAGGCGTAGCGGGCGGCAGTGTGGCGGCCCTCGCATGGTTCAATAACGAACTGATCGTCGCCGGCGAATTCACCGAAGCGAACGTAACAGGCGGCGAAGTTTTCATGGTGCATCACCTCGCGCGTTGGAGCTTGCGCGACGGCTGGCGTGCGTTGGCGGCAGACGACGGTGGTGAAGGCGTACTCGGCGAAGTCTATGCGCTCGCCGTGATGAACGAGGCGTTGTATGTAACGGGGCGCATTTTGCGAGCGGGTACGACGCCGGTTTCCAATCTGGCTTCGTGGCATCCCACGCGCGGCTGGCAATCGGTTGACGCAGGGCTTAACGCCGCCGCGACTGCTGCCTACGCCAAAGAATGCGAACTTTATCTCGGCGGAGCCTTCACTTCAGCGGGCGGCCTGAATGCCAATCGCTTCGCACGTTATGCCGCCGGGCCAAGAGCCACGCCAACGCCAACACTAATGCCAACACCAACACTAACACTAACGCCGACACCAACGCCGACGCCGACGCCGACGCCGACGCCGACACCAACGCCAACACCAGTGAATACGCCGCCGACGATTACGCCGCAGCCGTCGACGGTGCAACAGGGAAGCGCCGGGAACGTCATCACGTTGGCCCTGGTGAACGATGCGCAAACCCCTGCGGGCATCTTGCAAGTGCAGTTGACGCATGCGCTGACGGGCGTGAGCATCACTGACGTATCTAATGTGAATGGTTCGGTCATCGCCTTAGTCACGGCTGCCTGCAATGCGGCGGCGGGCGGACAATCGCTCAGCTTGCGCGTGACGGATGGTGGCGGCGCGACGACCACCGCCAACTTGCCGATTACGATTGCGGCGAACAGCGTGCCTGCGATGGGGAATTACGCGGCGGCGAATGTTACTGCGGGGAATTCACTGATGTTCACGCCTTCGAGTGGCGTGAGTGACAACGGCTTTGTGGCTAACCTGCAAGCCAACTCGAATTCTTTTAACGGCACGTTGTCCATCGCGCCTGTGACAGGCATCGTGACGATCAGCAACGCGCGTCCGGCAGGCACGCATACGGTGACGATTACGGCGACGGATAATTGCGGTGCCGTGGCCTTACGCACGTTCACGCTCAACGTCGCGCGCGCCGAAACGGTTACGCGCCTGCAATTGCCGACCGGCGTATTCACTGCCAATCAAGCCGTGCCGCTGGCGGCGACGGTGACGAGCAACGTTGCACTAGGTTCGACGGGCGCTCCCACCGGTTCTGCCGTTTTGCTCGAAGGCGCAGCCACCTTACAACGCGCGCCGCTGGATAGTTTCGGCACGGCGCGCTTCACAGTGAACGTGCCCGCCAACGGCTTGCGCGAGTTGCGCGCGCAATACGAAGGCGATACGCAATACAACACCAGCGTTTCTGCCGTCGCCGTGTTGAGCGCGGCCTCGCAACTCGTCAGTGCGTCTGCCGCCAGCTATCAAGGCGGCATCGCTGCGCCCGAACAGATTATGGCGGCGTTCGGCACGCGCTTGTCGAACGCTACGTTGGTAGCGCGCACGCTGCCGTTGCCGCAGGTGCTGAACGATCTTGTCTTGCGCGTGCGCGACGCCAGCGGCATCGAACGACTCGCGCCCTTTTTTTTCCTTTCGGCGACGCAAATCAATTATCAAATGCCGGCGGGCATGGTTACGGGCGCAGCCGTGCTGACGCTTACGCCCGTCGGCAACCGCGAAGACATTCTCGCCACCGGTGCGATCACCATTGCCAACGTAGCCCCCGGCCTTTTCACTGCTGACGGTTCCGGCACGGGTTTTCCTTCCGCGCAATTGCTGCGTGCCTCGGCGAATGGCACGTTGAGTTACGAACCTATTGCGCGTTACGACGACACTACGCGCCGCTTCGTCGCGGTGCCGATCAATTTCGGCGCGGCTTCCGATCAACTGTTTTTGATTTTGTTCGGCACAGGCATGCGCGGACGCACGAACCTGAGTGACGTGACGGCAACCATTGGCGATATTCCGTCAACCGTTCTTTTTGCGGGCGCGCAAGGCAGCCTCATCGGCGTAGATCAAATCAATCTCGCCCTGCCCCGCACGCTCGCAGGACGCGGCGAAGTCGAACTGAAACTGGTTGTGCAGGGAAGAGCGGCGAATGTGGTGCGGCTGACGTTTCGATAGAAAGTGAAAAGTGAACAGCATGAGAAATACACTCACTTTTCACTTTTCACTTTTCACTTTTCACTCATTCAGAATCCTGGTCGCAAATTCATCTTGCCAATCACCTGACGAGCGACATCGCGCGCCGCCCAATCCATGCGAATGTCGGTGCGCGAACCGCCAATCGGGGGCAGCCCGACGCCGCCTGCTGAAGGTTGCTGCGGATAGCCGCTGCCAAAGGCGATCTGTTTGCCGGTTTTCGGTTCGTATAACGTGAAGCGCAAATCCAAACCGTTAATCATGCCCGATCCTGACATGGATTCGATTTCGAGCAGCACGACATAAGCATCGTCGGATTCTTTCGCGGCTTTCATCGCGTCGGAGCGGTTTTGGTTCGAGCCGGAATCGCTGAGTTGCAACGTAGGCACGAGGCGACGCGCTTCTGACAACAAACCCTGGCGCGCGATGTCAGAGAAATAGAGCGAGACATTCATATCAGGCATGGCGCTCATGACGATCAATCGTTTTTTGATGGCCTGTAACTTGGGCTTGCCGTCTTTTTCTTCCGCTTCAGGGTCAGTCGAGGACGAAGTCGCCGCGCCGCCGAAATCATTATTGCTGACGCGCTTGTCGGGTTGGTTCACGCCTTGCGGAGGCGGTTGCGTTTCAGCTTTCTTTTGCTTGCGGCCTGATTGCGCAAAGACGCCGAAAGAAAAAGACACGCTCAGTAAACACAACCAAGCGAAGATAAACAGACGAGACGACATACGCATAACACGAACTCCTGAAGACCTGAAAAGAAAATTGGATGGGCCAAAGGGAAACGAACTTGCGATGGCACGTATGCTAATTCTTCATTCGGCTTCACACAACTTTGCATCCAATTTTGCATCAATGCCCATCGCAGCTATGATGCGCGCACTCGATTTCATTACCTGCTGAAGGAGCAAACAAACAACATGCAACACGGTCTCAACATTCGCGCCGAAGGTGCGCTCGATCTCGTCTCGCTCGGTGCGCTCATCCATCGTCTCGACCCCGGCGTCATTCCGTTTCGCAAGGCTCACGCATGTCAGATTCACGTGAGCGGCGGCGAATTCAACGTCGCGGCTAATCTCGCCGATTGCTTCGGACTGAAAACCGGCGTCGCGTCGGCCCTCGTTGATTATCCGATTGGCGAACTCATCGCCGAGCGCGTCAAGGCGATGGGCGTCAAACCGTTTTACAAACGCTTCGCGCATAACGGTGTCAACGGCCCGAATATGGCGACGGTTTATAGCGATCAAGGTTATGGCGTACGCGCGCCCGTCGTGTTTTATAACCGCGCCAACGAAGCCGCCGCGCAACTCAAGCCGGGCGATTTCGATTGGGACGCAATCTTCGCGGGTGGCGTGCGTTGGTTTCACAGCGGCGGCATCTTCGCGGCGCTTTCGGCGACGACCGCCGAAGTCATTATCGAAGGCATGAAAGCCGCGAAGGCCGCGGGCGCAGTAACGTCCTTCGATCTGAACTTCCGCGAAAAGCTCTGGAAGATTGCGGGCGGCGCTGATACGGCAGTCGCCACCATCGCGCGCATCGTCGAAAACGTAGACGTGCTGGTCGGCAATGAAGAAGACCTGCAAAAAGGTTTGGGCGTAACTGGCCCTGAAGTCGCGGCGAAATCCAAACTCGATCCGACGGCGTTCTTCGGCATGATTGACAACGTCGTAGCGAAACATCCGAACATCAAAGTCGTAGCGACTACGTTGCGCGAAGTGCATTCGACCAGCCGTCACAGTTGGGGCGCAGTCGCCTGGGTCAACGGTCAATCGCACGTTTCGATGACATGCGAACTCGACGTCTTTGATCGCGTAGGCGGCGGCGACGGATTTGCCGCCGGATTCTTTTACGGTTTGCTGACAGGCGAGTCGGCTGAAGATGCGCTCAAACTCGGCTGGGCGCACGGCGCCTTGCTCACGACGTTTCCGGGCGATACGACGATGGCGACGGTCGAACAGGTACAAGCGTTTGCGAAAGGCGGCTCGGCGCGCATTCAACGATGACGCAGCGCATATTGCTGAATCGCCAACACGCTCAACGCATCCGTGATTTCGCCGCGTTGCACCATCGCCAGGGCTTCGGCGAAGGGCACGCGGCGAACTTGTAATTGTTCGGTGCCTTCCGGTTCGGCGCTGCCTTGCGTCAAGCCCGTAGCCAGATAATAAAGCGCCTCTTCATCACTGACCGAGTTGGAAAGGTGCGCGCGGCCCAGCAACTCGTAATGCCGCGCGCGCAAGCCCGTCTCTTCGAGCAGTTCGCGCGCCGCCGCCGCCAATGGCTCTTCTCCTGCGGGGCAGCCGCCTTCGGGAATTTCCCACGAATACAAATCCAGCACGTAACGATATTGGCCTACGAGATAAGTGCAGCCTTCGTCGTCCAGCGGCAGCACGCCGACGGCAATGCTCTTGAAATGTACGACGCCGTAAATGCCCGGTGCGCCGTCAGGACGCGTGACTTGATCTTCACGAACCCGAATCCAGGGGTTGTCGTATACCAGCCGGCTCTCGTGGGTTTGCCACGGATTAGCAAAAGCCGGATTAGCAAAAAATGGATTAGCGAAAGGGTTTTCCAAAAGAATGAAACCTTCGATGATGTTTCGATGATGTAGCGCGCGCGCCGTCGCAACCTGACAGGTTGCGATACGGCTTGCGGTAGTTTGGCGCGCGCGCAGTCTAGCCGATATGCTGAGAGGGATGAAGCTGTTCGACTGGTTCAAACCTGCACCGCCTCTTTCCGTTTCCCACGAAGCGCCTTTAGCGGAAGGCGAAGACCCTTTCGATGAACCGGTCGTGTGGGAAATCACCGATACGATTGATTTGCACAGCGTCGCGCCCCGCGAAATCAAAGCCGTTGTCACGGCCTATTTAGACGAAGCCCGCACGCGCGGATTCAGGCAAGTGCGCATCATTCACGGCAAGGGCATCGGCGTGCGGCGCGAAGCTGTGAGAAACCTGTTGGCGCGTACGCCTTTTGTCACAGAATTTTATGACGCCCCCGACGCCAGCGGCTGGGGCGCAACGATTGCGCTGCTGGCTGACGAGTGAGGCAGCGGTTGGTCGTCTGTGGGGCAAGAGGCGAGAAAATTGCGAGCCGACTGCCAAAAAAAAGAAATATTTTTTCATCATACATTAGTGCCTGAATGTGTGGGATTGATGTGTTACATTTATCTCGCTGATTCCCGTAAACACACAAAGAGTTGGTGCCTCGATTTGTTTTTCATTTACGTTCATTACTCACATGGATACGCCGAAGGTTCATCAAGTTACGCAGTTGCTTCGCGCGTGGGGAAGTGGTGACGTTCAGGCGCTCGACCAACTCGTTCCGATTGTCGAGACTGAACTCAAACGCCTCGCGCAACGGTTTCTTTACCGCGAACGCGCCGGGCATACGTTGCAAGCCCCCGATCTCATCAATGAGGTTTACGTGCGACTCATAGACTGGCAGAGCGTAGGTTGGGTCAACCGCGCTCAGTTTTATGGTGTCGCGGCCAAACTCATGCGTCACGTGTTGGTAGATTACGCGCGCACTCGCAATTACCTGAAACGGGGCGGCGGTGAAGCGATTCGCGTTTCGGTGGCTGAGGCGGTTGACCTGCCCAATGAAACCGATGCCGACGTCATCGCCTTGCACGACGCGCTCACCTCGCTCGAAAAGCTCGACCCGGAATGCAGCCGCGTCGTCGAATTGAAATTTTATGGCGGCTTGGAAATGAATGAGATCGCCGAGTTGTTACAGATTTCTCCGCGCGGCGCCGCACGCAAATGGGAAACCGCGCGCGCCTGGCTCTATCGTGAAATGGCGAATCAGTAATTAAGTGAAAAGTGAACAGTGAAAAGTGAAGGCAGAGAACAGTTAGCGACCAATCAGGATCACTAACGACTCAGGCGTTCTTTCACTTTTCACATTTAACTGTTCACTCAAAGATATGTCCCCTTCTCGTTGGCAGGAAGTCGCCGAAATTTTCGAGCGGGTTCTCGATTGCCCGCCGCCCGAACGCGCCACGCTGCTTGCCGAAGCCTGTGGCACGCGCAACAGCTTGCGCACCGAAGTCGAATCGTTGCTGGCGGCGCATGGCTCAGCGGGTGAATCCTTTCTCGATGAGGACGCGCTGGCGCGACAAGCCGCCAGTGTTTTTCCTAAGGGGCTGCCGCCCGATTTATCCGGCCAATCCATCAAACATTTCGTCTTGCGCGAACGCCTCGGCGTAGGCGGGATGGGCGAAGTCTATCTCGCCGAAGACACCAACTTGCGGCGGCTGGTCGCGCTGAAATTGCTCTCTTCGCGGGTCAGGCTGGATGAAGAACACCTGCGCCGTTTTGCCCGCGAAGCCCGCGCGGCTTCGTTGCTCAATCATCCCAACATCACGACGGTCTATGAATTCGGCGAAGACGGCGGGCGTCCTTACATCGTCACCGAATATGTCGCGGGCCAAACGTTGCGCGCGCGCTTGCTGCAAAAAGACCCCTTGCCGCCCATGCCTTTGGATGAAGCGCTGGCGATTGCCGACCAGATGCTCGCCGCGCTCGCCACCGCCCACGCCGTCGGCATTATTCACCGCGACATCAAACCCGAAAATCTCATGCTGCGGCCTGACGGCGTCGTCAAAGTGCTGGATTTCGGCATCGCCAAATTGACCCCGCGCGCTACGGGCGGAGCCGCCGCTGCGACGCAATTTCGCAGCACCGAACAAGGCATGGTGCTGGGTACGCCCGGTTATATGTCGCCCGAACAGGCGCGCGCGCAGGAAGTCACCGCCCGCAGCGATCTTTTCAGTTTCGGCGTCGTGCTTTACGAAATGCTGGTAGGCAATCTGCCTTTTCACACCGAAACCAAAGCCGATTACATCGCGACGTTGCTCACGACGAAACCCGTTCCGCTGTCCGAACAACGGCCTGATTTGTCGCGGGCTTATAACACC
>JABFSD010000723.1 GCA_013140935.1 Acidobacteriota bacterium | reverse complement strand
AGCAGGAGCAGGCATGGTGCAACTCGGCGGTACCGTGTTGGGCGGCGGCACATTCGTGGGTTGGTGGTTTATTTTTTCACGTCCTACCAAAAAGAAAAATAGACTTTAGCAAAGAAGGCACAACCGGATTTGCCGAGAGGAATAGCTCCGTTAGGAGCGGCCTGTTTATAGCAACAAGGTTTTGAAAATCTTCAAGCTCCGTCAGAAGCGACATCTGCCACAGGCCGCTCCTAACGGAGCTTGAAGAAACGGCGGACTCCGCAGCTATAAACAGGCCGCTCCTAACGGAGCTACACCGCAAACGAACTCTTGGCGTAATAACAAACAGTTGCCACTTGGTTGGCTGATCGGAGAAATAAATTATGAATCGTCTGCCGCATCTCCTTATTTTGATGTTTGCGTTATCGTTGGGCGCATGTTCACGACAACCGGATTGGCAAAAGCCCGAGCCTCCTGTGTGGGCGTTAGTGGGGAGTTCAACGGGAGAGCGTCCAACTCGCGTTTTCATTCACACCAAAGCCTTCAGAAAATCTCCTGAACATCCTGGTGTAAGGGCGTTGCTCCGCTTTCAACCAATTGCAGATGGCTCAGCAGAGAGTGCCGAAGAGTTTGCCTCAGTGCAAAACTTCACCTGTGTTCCTTCGCAAGAGGGCTATAAACTCACTGCTCAACTTGCCTTTTATTCAGGTCAGCGAATTCCGAATGAGCTTCCTTCCGAGGAGCAGTTGCCCAAGGCGCTGGCCTGGCGCGATTTCACGGATGTTGTACCCGGCGGCGTCTTCGCTGAAGCTCGCAAAGCGGCTTGTTATCTCGCAGGTTACAAATAGGGAGAAAACAATGAAGCCGAATTTTCATCGTTGGGTAGGTTATTTCCTGCTGCTTGCGACGGCGTTGTTGGTTGTCGCTTGCGGACAGCAAGGAACAGGATCAATGCAAGGCGACATCGAGGCGCTGCCGTGGTATTGGAAACTGCCATTCGGAGTAGTCGCCCTGATTTTCTCTCTCATGTTTCTCGTTTATTGGTTCTCGTCCCTGGCGAATAAGCAGTATGCCAACTTGATTGATTACACGACTTTCATGGGGGTTTGCTCGCTGGCGTTTACTTATTGGTCGTTCGCGTCTTTGTATCAAGGCGCTGCCAGTTCGACCAGTCAGACGGCACTCAGCGGATTGGCGCGGGCGATGGTGATCAGCTTTTGGACTGCTTCGGCATTGCATTCGGTGCTGGCGTTCTTACAGGCGGCGATAAGTGATGGCGGGTATGCTAATTCGTCTAATGCCAACTGGCATTATGTGACTCGTGATGGAAGCCACGGCGCAATCCACCATGCTGCCTCGGTGAGAGATGTTTTCGAGCATCGGCACGGGCACGGCAGTTGGCAACGACAACAAGAGTCCCAGCAAAATTTCCTCACCGTGTTACATGTAATCGCCATCCCATTTTCGATTTATGCACCGTTTTATCTGCGTTCAAAAGGCGTATTCGTAACCGGCGGATTATCGAATCTGTTGATGGGTACGCTGTCCGGTGTCGTGGCGATTATTGCGGCTTGTCTGGTTGGACTGTTGGAAGCGGGTTGGGTTATCGCGTTGGGGTTGAGCCTGGTGTTAGCGGCCTTGTGCTGGTGGAGCGGCTGGACACCTTGGCAATTTTTGAGTTTGTAGGTTGCCGCCTTTAGTTATTGGTATTGATGAGGAAACCGTTATGAAAAACATTTCAGTGTTCTCTTTTCTCGGCTTATTCAGCTTCCTTTTCGTTCTCAAGCTGAATGCCGTTGCTCAAACAGGATTGACACAAATTGAGCTTGCTCCTGCGGCTCCGGCTACGCGCGACACAGTTATGTTAAAGCTGTCAGGCGAGTGGTCGGATGCCTGTGTGCCGCGCAATCCGAGCGTGTCGGTGAGTAACAACCGCATCACCCTGATGTCGGCCAACCCGAGTGGTGGTTGCGCAACCGTCATCACGCCGTTCAATTTCTCTGTCACCGTCGGCCCTTTGGCTGAGGGAGTCTATGAAATTGTCGCTTTGCATTCGGCGGCAGGCGCTTTGCCCAGAGAGTTCGCCAGAAAAACTTTCACAGTGGGAACGATCAGCGATGGCGTATTCCCACTGCTTTGGCGACGCACGCTGTATAACCGCATTGGCTTTTATGTTTTTCAGGACGCCGATAGCGGCATCAATCGCGGTTATCCGTCCGGCTTCTTCGGGCAAATCGAAAAGCTCAGTCTGGATGCCGCCTGTGTCAATGATCCGGCAGCCGCCAATGGTTGCGCTCCGGCAGGCGCTACGCGGCTGGATCGCGTTCGCGGCAATGTGATGCGCCTGACCTTTGCGTCGCTTTCTGCCGGGCAATTCGTAGGCGTGAACTTCGAAGAGCCGGAAAATTGGGCGGCGAACTTCAAACCACCAAGTCGTGGTTATGATCTGCGCGGCGCAACAGAGATCGTGTTTGAAGTGCGATCTCCTACCGGCATTCGCGTGCAGTTCGGTGTCGGAGAACGAGTCACGGAATTCAGAACCTTTCAACCCAGCCAAAATTTCGAGACGGTGCGCATTCCGCTGAATTCGTTGCGTGATCCATCGTCTGGCGCAATCTCTCCGCCTGATCTGAGCGCAGTGCATATTCTTTTTGCGGTGGCGGTGAATGTGTTTAACACTCCCAACGGCGGCACTTTGCTGTTAGACAACATCCGTTTTGAGCCTGTGCCAGCCAGCGTGCAAAACGAAATCAGTTTTCCATTGGGGAATCAAACCTTTGGCGTCGTGCCGCAGTTAGAAAAAGCATCCGGGCGCGTACCGATTCCTTCCGATCAGGTGTTGCGCAATCTCACCACCACTTACGAATCGGCTCTTACGTTATTGACGCTGTTACAGCGCGGGCAACCGCAGGACTTGTCAGCCGCGCGCGTGATTGCCGATGCGTTTCACTATTCGTTGCAACATGACAATTCCGGCTTACCTTTGCCCAAGTCATCGGACGGTTCTGTGGGCTGGCGTAATGCGTATGAGAACGGCCCGCAAGGACTGTTTAACGATCAACCTCAACCCGGAGCCAAAGCGGGTGAAATGCGCTTGGCAGGTTTCAGTGCCAGCCCCTCGCTTTGCGGGCCAACCGGCTATTGCCTGGTGCTGGATGGTGCGTATGGCGGGAATGAAGCGTTTGCCATCTTGGCGATGATTGCTGCGGGGCTGCGGCTTAATCAGCCCACATACTTGGCCGACGCTGAAAAGGTCGGGCGCTGGATGATTGAAAAATTAACGGATCGCACAGGCACGGGTTATGGTGGCTATTATCTCGGCTACCCTGACGAAGGCGTGCCTGCGCCCAAACCGCTGTTGACTGGAAAGAGCATCGAGAACAACGCCGATTTAGCAGCGGCGTTCTATTACCTGGCGTTGCTGGCGAAACAGCAGGGGCGTCTGTCCGACGCGGCTTTCTGGCAGGAGCGGTCTAACATCGCTGGTGATTTCGTGATGGCAATGTATGACGCAGAACGCGGTCGTTTCTTCGGCGGCACCGTACCAGTCGGCCTGCCTGCAAGTTCGGGCATTTGTCCCGACGGCCCGCGCAAAGGCAATGACGTAATCAACACCTGTGACTTCCTCGATTCAAATTCATTTACCATTTTGGCTTTGGCTTCACTGCCGCGTTATCGCAATCGCATTGATTGGCGTAAGCCGACCCAATACATGCTTGATAACTTTGCCCAAACAGTAACGGCGAATCAGCAGGAATATCGTGGGTTCAACATCGTCAAAGCGCCAACTGCCGGACCCAACGGCGTCGCTTGGGAATTTACCGCGCAAGCGGTTGTCGTGTTTCGGCTCATTGACAGCCTTTGTGGTGAGTCACGGTTCGCCGCGAGTGCCAATGCTTATCTTGAACAATTGCGCCGCGCGCAAAATCTCGCGCCGTTTGGCGACGGACAAGGGCTGGTCGCAGCGACGTTGCAAAATGGCGACCAATTGCCGCCATTGGAACAATGCCTCAGCACTCCGTTTCAGTGTATTGCCCAACGTAGCGGACTGGCTGCCTCAACGTGGGCAGCGATGGCTGAACGCAATTTCAACACGTTGGCTTGGCCGTGGCCTTGTTACCCTGTTTCGGCGGCGAGCTTCAACGGGACGCAACTCGCGCCCGACTCTATCGCTTCCGTTTTCGGTGCGACATTGGCGAACAACATTGCGGTTTCCAATTCGGCCCCTCTGCCTACGACTCTTGGCGGCAGCACGATACGTGTGCGCGATAGTGCTAACGTCGAGCGGCTAGCTCAACTCTTTTTTGTTTCACCCGCACAAATCAATTTCCTGCTTCCAGTCGGGACAGCATTGGGTGAAGCCATCGTTACTGTGACGAATAGCGAAGGCGTGCCCTCCATAAGCACAATCATGGTGTCGTCAGTCGCGCCGGGCTTATTCGCTGCTAACGGCGATGGCCAGGGCGTAGCGGCGGCAGTGGCCTTGCGCGTCAAGGCGAATGGCACACTGACATACGAAGCGATTGCGCGCTTTGACACAGCGCAAAATAAATTCGTCCCCAGCGCGATTGATTTAGGAGAAGCGACCGACCAACTCTTCTTGAGTTTGTACGGCACGGGCACTCGCGGGCGTAGCGTCACTGCCTCGATTGGTGGTGTGAATGCCGAAGTGCTTTATGCAGGAAAGCAAGGTGACTTCGTCGGACTCGATCAACTCAACCTGCGCATTCCGCGCAGCTTGATCGGTCGCGGTGAAGTGAATGTGGCTGTAACGGTTGACGGCCTTGCCGCCAACATCGTCACCGTCAGCATCAGATAAGCGTGCGCAATCGGAAACGACCGTCGCCCTTCAGTCTGCCTGTTGCGCGGCGGGCGGAAGGGCGATTTTCTTTTGCTCCGTTGACAAGGCTGCGGTAACGGCGAGAATCCTTTCCCACTGGATAACGTAGAAGCAGGTTTTTCCAGAGGAAAGTTTATGCTCGGCAAGGTTATCGGCAATTACAAAATCGAGAGCGAACTCGGTCGCGGTGCGCATGGCGTGGTCTATCGCGCGCTTGATCAGGGGCGTGCGCGCGCCGTAGCGCTCAAGGCCATTCATCCGGCGTTGACCGAAAAGGCGGCGGCGAATGAACGCTTGCGCCAGCTTGCGCCTTCGATTGCGCAACTGCGGCATCCGCAACTGGCGGAGTTTTATACGCTGTTGCAACAAGGGGCAGACCTTTATCTCGTTACCGAATTGATCGAAGGCCGCACGTTGGCGGCGACGTTGTGCAAGGCGGGCGTGTTGTCTGCCGAAGAAGCCGTGCGGTTGTTGCTGCAAATTTGCGAGCCGCTGGTGTGGTTGAGTCGCGCGAACTGGGCGCACGGCGATTTGAAACCCGCCAACGTATTGATTACGGCGGATGGCAAGCCGCACGTGACTGATTTGGGATTGGCTTACGCGCTGGGCGATCAGGCGGTTCACACGAGCGACAGCGGATTGGCTTATCGCGCGCCCGAACAGTTGCGCGGTGGCGGATTTGACGCGCGGTCGGATGTCTATGCGCTCGGCGCGATGTTTTATGAAATGGTGACGGGCTTGTTGCCGTTCCGCCGCGCCAATGACGAAGCCTTGCGGCAGGCGCATTTGAATGACCCCGTACCTTCGCCGCGCAATTATTTCCCGCTGATTCCCGTCGCAGTCGAGGCCTTGTTGCTGCGCGCGTTAGCGAAAAATCCTGACGAGCGTTTTGTTTCGGCGGCGGAATTCCAAACGGCCTTGCGCGAGTGGCTGACGACGGTGACGAAAACCGATTTGAAAAGCGCGACGGTTCCGGTCTCAGCGCCCGACACGAACGAAAGTCCGTCGTTTGAAACGCTGCGCGGGATTGCGCCGACCATTCCTGAATTGCCGCCTGAAGTGCCGCCTCATCAATTGAAAGACGACATTGCCTTGCCGCCTTTGCCGGATGCGCGGCGCACTACGCGATCAGTTGCCGCTGCTGCTGGCGAAGTGTTTGAGACTTCGCGGTTACCTGTGACTGCACCATCGTTGGCGAAAGACACGGCGGCTCCGCGTGTAGTGATGCAAACCGCGCCTGCTACAAAGCAAGTCGGACTGTATGACGAAGTCGTAGTCGAGTTGGATGAAGCCGCTGCTGCGCCGCGTCGCAAGAAAGGCGTGCTGTGGTTGGCCGTCGCGGGACTCGCCGCATTGGTCGGCATTCCTTACGCGATGATGCGCAATGTAAATTCGACGCCGACTTCGCCCAATCTGCCGCCGCGCTCTACGTTGAGCATTCCTTCGCCAACAGCGAGTGAAGCGGCTGCGACGCCTGAAGCCACTGCGACGCAGGCGATTAAAGCTGCGAGTTCGCCGCGTCCGCCGAGTTCGGTGGTATCGCCTAAAGCGAAACCGGTCGCGACGGTTGCGCCAAAGGTTGTTCCTAAGATCACGCCGAAACCGGAGCCGACGGTTGCGCCGCCGATTAAACGAGCTACGCCGATGCCGACGCCTGTGCCAGCGCCTACGGCACGACAGGTTTATCCGCCGCCTACGCCTCCGTCAATGAAGAAAGCTACGCCTACGCCGGAAGACAAGAAGTCGAAAAAGAAGGTCGAAGAAGAAAAGTCCAAAGAGAAAAAGAAAGGCGGCATCGGCGGCTTTTTCAAAGACATCATCAAGGGCAAGCGGTAATCATTTTTGTAGCACAAGATGGCATCTTGTGCTGGCAGTGCGTTCTCAAGCCGTAGCACAAGATATCATCTTGTGCTACGGCTTGATTGGCATCAGCCCTACGTTTTTACCAATTGTTGTTCGCGTAATTCAAACCGTTGCGGAAAGTGCGCTGCGAGTTCGGCGCTGTGCGTAACGACGAAAAGCATCGTGTTTTGTTTTTTGTGTAAGTCGAGCAACAACGCGATGGCTTGTTCGGCGCGCGCGCGATCAAGATTGCCGGTGGGTTCGTCACAAAGCAGCAGTTGCGGTTGGCAGATCAAGGCGCGCGCAATCGCTACGCGCTGTTTTTCGCCGCCGGAAAGTTCGGCGGGACGATGTGTGAGGCGTTCACTCAAGCCGACTTGCGTCAATAATTCTTTCGCACGTGAGACGTAATCAGCTTTTTTCTCAGCCACTAACGTAGGCGCTAACACGTTTTCCAATACGCTCAGTTGCGGCAACAGACAATGGTCTTGAAAGACGAAGCCGATGTGTTCGTTGCGAAAGACGGCTTGCGCTTTGGCGTCGAGCGTGTGGGGGTTTCGGCCTTCGAGTTTGATTTCGCCGGACGACGGCGTACCCAGCACGCCGAGCAAATAGAGCAACGTACTCTTGCCGCTGCCCGAC
>JABFSD010000805.1 GCA_013140935.1 Acidobacteriota bacterium | reverse complement strand
AGCAGCCTGTCGGAGAACCCGGTTTTCTGTCCGAAAAGGCGGGGTCACATACCCAAGACTGCTCGTAAGTTGTTGATTCTTCGTCAACCGATTGCGCCCTTTCCGACTTCTCCGACAGGCTGCTAGCATCGGAGTTGTTTTTTTTCAATAACGTGGCGGGAATTAATTTTCGATTGTGTGGAATAAAACAAAGACGAAGAATTGCCTGATAAAAAGTTTAGGAAACGAGAGGCGAGCGCGTCCGTATTCTTATTTTCAAGAACGGGGCTGAGTACAGGTCGAAGGGGCGGCACGGATGGGGAAGGCCGTTCCGTGTTCGACATTTGCCGAATTGCCTTCTGCCGCTTCTCTTGTGTTACACTGCGGTTGCTTGCAATAACTGCGAGTCTTTCCATCGGTTAGCGAGCCAGCGCCTTGCGCGCGGCCATCACACAACGACCCATGTTTTGTACGAACTGCGGCAATCCGGTCACGGCGGGTCTTACGCAATGTCCGGCTTGCAAGACGAATTTGAATGCGCCGTCAGGGGCTGCGACAAAAGCTGCGCTCGGTCAGTTAGTAGGGCGCACACTGGGCGGGCGCTATCAGTTGCACAGCCTGATCGGCAGCGGCGGCATGGGCGAAATCTATCGCGCTCATCGCACGCACATCGGCGACACCGTCGCCGTCAAAGTGTTGCGCTCCGACATCGTAGGCAACGACAAATCTCGCCAGCGTTTCTTTCGCGAAGCCCGCGCCGCCGCGTTATTGCACCATCCTAACGCAGTCGTCATTCATGATTTCGGTGAAGAAGAAGGCGGCATCGCTTACATCGTGATGGAGCTGTTGGTGGGACGCAGCCTCCGCGATGTGCTGCAAGCTGAAAAACGACTCACGCCGTTGCGCGCTTACGGCATCATGCGACAAGCCGCCGCCGCGCTCGAAGCCGGCCATCGCGCAGGGATAGTTCACCGCGACATCAAGCCTGAAAACATCATCCTGCTCGATTCGACCGACGACAGCGATCACGTAAAGATTCTCGATTTCGGCATCGCCAAATTGCGCGAAGCCGTGCTGGATGGCGGCAGCACGCCGACGCCCGCGCAAGTTACCGATCAAAACAATCTGACGAACGCCGGCATGGTCATCGGCACGCCGAACTATATGTCGCCCGAACAATGTCAGGGCGAAGAGGCCGATGCGCGCTCTGATATTTACAGCCTGGGCGTCGTGATGTACGAAACGCTCAGTGGTTCAATGCCCTTCACCGGCAAGACCGCCACCAGCGTCGCCATCAAACATGTCACCGAAGCGCCGCGTTCTTTACGCGCCCTTCAGCCCGACATTCCCGGCGAGATCGAAGCCGTCGTGTTGCGTTCACTCGCCAAAATGCCCGCGAGCCGTTACGACAACATGCTCGAATTTGCGCGCGCCTTTGCCCAGGCGCTGCAAGCTACCGGCATTACGCAAACGCTTGCGCAACCTACGTTGACGGGTCTGTCGGCACATCCGCGCGCTCACGATACCAATCAAATCAATACTTCTGATCGTCCGACGGCGATCCTTACGCCGGCGGCGGAATCGTCACCGCTCGAAGACAACTATCAAACTTCGATCAGCGACACGCCGGTGAGTGGCTCGATGCCGGTGGTGGCAGCGCCGGTGTCACCACCCGTGCTGCCAATAGATTGGGATGTGCCCACGGTACGTCATAAGACGCACGAACACACCGACAACCTGCCGCCGTTGACTGAAGTCATGCAACCCGCGCGGGATGATTACGCGACGATGATTCCTGAAGGGCCAGAGTCACCCGCGCGTCCGAATCCCTTTGCCCAAATGGGACTCGCTTCGCCGAGCGCCGAAACCAAAACGATTGGCTTGAGTGCGCCTCCCGTTGCGCAAGCTGAAGCCGTGAAATCAAATCACAAGGGCAACACCGGCTTGCTGGTCGAATTGCCCCACACCCAAGAGACCGGCAAACTCAAAAAACGCCGCTCGGCTTCGCAAGTGGTTTTGTTAGTCGGATTGATTGCCGCGTTATTGACCGGCGGCGCGTGGCTCTGGTCGGTTATCACGCAAGACAATACCGAAAAACGAATTCAGCCTACGCCCACGCCTGCCGCCGCGCAGGCGTCGCCGACCATCGCTGCGCCTGCTATGTTGCTGCCGCCCGATGGGATGGTTTTAATCCCCGGCGGCGAAATCGTCATTGGACGCGAAGGCGGCGAAGAGAACGAACGGCCTCCGCATAAGGTCGCCATCGCGCCGTTTTATCTGGAGATGACCGAAGTCACGGTGGCGCAATACGCTGACTTTCTCGCGGCGAATCTCGACCACCTGTCGCCTCCTTCGTGGAAAGGCCGCATCCCTATTCCCGGCACAGAAAGTTTGCCCGTGACTGACGTGACGTGGCGCGACGCCAGCGATTACGCCGCGTGGAAGCAGCGCCGTTTGCCCACCGAAGAAGAATGGGAATTGGCCGCGCGCGGCCCCGAAGGCCGCGTCTATCCGTGGGGCGAAACCTGGCAACCCGGACACGCCAACGCCGCCGATGACGACAAAGACAAACGCAAGTTGCAACCGGTCGGCTCGTTCGGCATCGGCAAAAGCCGTTATGGCGTATTCGATCTGGCGGGCAATGCCTGGGAATGGACGGATAGCGATTACCTGGGTTATGAAGGAGCGGAGATAAAAGTGCTTGAAGGTTACTTAAACCTGAAAGTGATTCGCGGCGGTTCTTATAGCTGTCTGCCGAAACAAATTACGGCGACCTATCGGCGCGGCTGGCCCGCCACGATCAGCGATTGGCCGGACGAAAACGACGCTGATTACACCCAGACCGGTTTTCGCACTGCGCAGGACGTGCCGAAACGCTGACCTTACAGCGGTTTCACTTGGCGTGTTCAGCGCCTCGCCAGCGGTAGGGCAGGTTAGTAACCTGCGCTACCGCTGGCAACCTGAACATCTAAAAAAATGCTGCAAGAAAGCGAGATGTGACATGAAAGACATACCTTTTTTTCGTTGGGCGATGGTTTCTATGTTACTGCTCCTGGCTGGCGGGATAACTAAAACTTTCGCGCAAGGCCCGGGCGACTTACCCGTGCCGGGAACGAAAAAGAAAGCCCCGCCCGCGACGGCAAAGTCGAAAACGACGCCGAAACCCAAAGCCACCTCACCGGTAGCCACGCCTACGCCCGCACCCGTAGTGAGAGAAGAACCGCGTCCCCGCACGCCGGAACGCAAACCCGCGCAACAACCGGCGCTCAGTTTTAATCAACTGGTGCAAGCCGGGTTGGACGAACGTAACTCAGGCCGTAACAAAGTCGGCAATTATTACAACGAATATATTTTTAACGGAAAATCGTCCGATTTATTTACGCTGCAATTTCAGGCGGATAACCCGGCGCTCTCGTTGTTATTTTATGACGCGACGGGCGGGGAATTGATGCTGACCAAAGATATGCAATCGGGCGATTACAAGCTGGGCACGGCGGGCGGTACGTTGCCGACGGACGGCGAATATCGCGTGCGCATTCTCAACGCCAGCGAAGGCAAGTTGGCGACCGGCAGTTATTCGCTCAAGCTAGTGCGCGCCGGCATGGTCGAAGCGGCTTATCTGGCGACACTCGAAAAAACAGCGCGCGCTTTCAAAGCCGAAGACCCGGCCAACGTCGAAGCTACGGCCAAACAACTGGAACAACTCGCGGCTGACGATCCCAAACGTCCGGGCGCGTTTGAGTTACTTGGCGTGATTTATCAATACCATAAACCGAACGCGGAAAAAGCCATTCATAATTATGAACAAGCGATTCGTTTGGGCGGCGCGGCGCAATTCAAGATTAACTATGATGGAACGGGCGTTGCTCCCAAGCGCAAAGGCGAATTGCTCGAATGGCGCGAAAACAAAATCGCCTGGTTGCGTTTATACGACGGACGCTTGCTGCTGGCTGATCCGACGGATGCCAGTAAAATTCTATTTTCCTTCAATGGCGTGCAGATGCGCAGCATAGAACGTGCTTCGTCTGCGCCGTTGATTACCATGCAAGGCCTTCAACGCCGCAACTATTATTTTGCGCCGTTGCCCAGTGCAACGGCTTCTGACGAAGCGAACCTGATCGTTCGTTTCATTCAAACTTACGTTATTAAGAAAGTGAAGTAACGGTGGCTAGCTACTAGCCACTCAAAATAACTATGAATCTTTGGGGTGGGCGCTTTACCGGCAAGACGGATGAATTTTTTGCTTATTATAATGCGAGCTTTCGCTTTGACCGGCGTTTGTTGCAAGCCGATTTGATGGCGTGCGCCGTGCACGCGCAAGGCCTGGGACGCGCGGGCGTATTGCAATCGAGCGAAGTAGACACGATGGTCAAGGGCTTGCGGCAGATTGCGATTAAATATGCCGACTCGGCTTCGCTCAACGACCCCAAGTTTTTCAGCGCCGAAGACGTACACAGTTTTATCGAAGCCCGCCTCGTCGAAAGCATCGGGCAAACCGGTTATAAGTTACACACGGGACGCAGCCGTAACGATCAAGTCGCGGTGGCTACGCGGATATTTTTACGCAGCGAAATAGACGCGCTGGATTTATTATTCCGTGACGTACAGGTGGCGTTAATCGAATTAGCTGAACGTTATCCTAACGAGGCTTTGCCGGGTTATACGCACTTGCAAAAAGCCCAGCCGATTTTGTTCGCCCATTTTTTAATGGCTTATTTTCAGATGCTGCAACGCGACCGCGAACGGTTGCGTGAGGTACGCAAGCGCGTGAATGTCATGCCGCTCGGTTCGGGCGCGCTCGCCGGAACCAACTTTCCCGTAGACCGCGAATGGATGGCCGAGCAACTCGGCTTTGCCGACGTAACGCATAACAGTCTCGACGGTGTCAGCGACCGCGATTACCAACTCGAATTCGTCAACGTCGCTGCGATGACGATGATGCACCTGTCGCGGCTGGCCGAAGATTTTATTCTTTATGCTTCGCAGGAATTCGGATTTATTAAGTTAGGCGATGCGATTTCGACGGGTAGCAGCCTGATGCCGCAAAAGAAAAATCCCGATTCGCTGGAACTGATTCGCGGCAAAGCGGCGCGCATTTTCGGCCATGCGGTAGCGTTTCTCACGATGATTAAAGGCCTGCCACTGGCCTATAACAAAGATTTGCAGGAAGACAAAGAAGCCCTGTTCGACACGATTGACAGCTTGGCGGGTAGCTTAAAAGTAACCGCTACGGTTTTGCGCAACATTGAGTTCAATGCCGCGCGGGCAGCGAAAGCTGCGATCAGTGATTACACCAACGCCACCGATTTGGCAGATTATTTAGTGCGCAAAGGCATGGAGTTCCGCAAAGCGCACGACGCCATCGGCAAGATCGTGGTTTATGCCATCGCGCGTGGGCTTGAGTTACAGCAACTTTCGCTGGCGGAATATAAACAGTTCACGCCGCTGTTCGAGCAGGATTTATTCGACGCGATTTCACTAGAAGCCTGTTTGACCGGAAAAAATACGACCGGCGGAACCGCGCCGGAGCAGGTGCAACGCGAAATTAAACGCGCGAAGGAGTTATTGAACGCATGAGAGTTTATGCCTGTCAGACTGACATCGTTTGGGAAGATAAAGCCGCCAACCACGCGCGCGTTCGTGCATTATTTGAACGCGCTGATTTTCAGGCAGGCAGTTTGGTCGTATTGCCTGAGATGTTTGCCACGGGGTTTAGTATGCGTCCCGCAGTAACTTCCGATTCGGCAGAGCGAGCGACGCAAACTTTTCTGGCTGAAACGGCGCGTGCTTTCGGCGTTTACCTGCTGGCAGGTTTAGCCGTGGACGGTAAAGACGGGAAAGGCCGCAATGAGGCGCACACTTACAGCCCGCAGGGAGAGTTAGTTTCGCGTTACGGTAAGTTACAGCCGTTTACGCTGGGCGGCGAGATGGCGAATTATGACGCAGGAGAGAGTTTAGTTACTTTCGACTTACAAGGATTTTCCGTAGCGTCGTTTATTTGTTATGACCTGCGCTTTCCTGAATTATTTCGCGCGGCAACGCGACGCGGTGCTAATTTAATGATTGTGATTGCCAGTTGGCCGGGTACGCGCATTTCGCACTGGATGGCTTTGCTCAAGGCGCGCGCGATTGAAAATCAAGTCTATGTCGTCGGCGTAAATCGTTGTGGCAGCGATCCTGCATTGAGTTATCCGGGTCGTACCCAAATGATTGACCCCAGTGGCGAAATTTTGGCTGACGCGGGGGGGCAGGAAAATATCATCAGCGCCGAGCTTCGCTTGGAACACCTCACCGAATACCGCGCGAAGCTGCCTTTTCTGGCCGATATGCGGTCTGATTTTTTCCCTTCGGTCTCATGAAACTCTGGCTCAGCATTTTATTCGGCGGTGCGTTGGGTACAGGTTGCCGTTATGGCGTATCGCTATTGGTAAATGCGTGGCTGGGGACGAAGGTTTTTCCGTGGGCGACGTTTGCAATTAATGTGACGGGAAGTTTTTTGATCGGGCTGATCGCAGAGCTTTATCACGAACAGATTTTTACTTCCGCTGTTTGGCGGTTGGCGCTGGTTACCGGGTTGTTAGGTGGTTTTACGACTTTCTCGGCTTTCTCTCTGGAAAATTTGCAGTTGATACGGAATGGCGCAGTCGGTCTTGCTTTGGCTTATGCCGTCGGCAGCGTGGTGTTGGGCGTGAGCGCGGCTTGGCTGGGGATGCGTGCCGGACAATTTTGCGCAAGTTGAGTTTAATTGCCCCTTGAGCATTACGCATTGACCATTGATAAGCAGGAAAGGCAGTCTCCCCCTGCTTATCAATGGTCAATGCGTAATGCTCAAGGGACAATGATTTCATTTTCATTTTTTAGGAGTAACTCAATGTCTGAACATACGATTCTTTGTATGTCGAGTTATGAAAAAGGACAGGAATTTATCCGCGAGTGCAAGCGGCAAGGCTGGCGCGTGTTGATGCTGACCGACCAGAAGCTGGAACACGCGAAATGGCCGCGCGAGAGCATTGACGAATTTTTTATGATGCCCGACCTCACCAATCGCACCGAAGTAATTAACGGCGTGAGTTATCTGGCGCGCACGCATCACCTTGATCGTATCGTGGCGCTGGATGAATTCGACATCGAGATGGCGGCTTCGTTGCGCGAACATTTGCGCGTGCCGGGCATGGGTGAAACGACGAGTCGGCACTTCCGCGACAAGCTGGCGATGCGCAAGCAAGCGCACGAACACGGTGTGCGCGTGCCTGAGTTTGTGGGTGTCATCAATTACGGTCAATTGCGCGAATACATGACGCACGTGCCGGGGCCGTGGGTGTTGAAACCGCGCACGTCGGCTTCGGCGATTGGCA
>JABFSD010000967.1 GCA_013140935.1 Acidobacteriota bacterium | reverse complement strand
GCACATCAATGAAATCATCGAGCCACAAACCCAATCCGCCGCCGCCTGTCACTTTCGTCATTAACGCAATTGCAATCGTGAACGGCCCGCTGAATTGCGCGTGATAGCCCGATTGCGGACGCGCCTGCTGTTCGGGCGGTTGCGCGATGGTGCGCAAGACCGGCGACGGTACGCCCAATTCGATGTCAACGATGTCGTCGAGATTATCAATGCGTGCCGCCAGCTTCAGCGCCGCGTCAATGCCCGCGTGCGTGAAATGATTCGCGGGATAAGGCTTGTAAAAAATCTCAGGCACGCACCACGTTTCGCCGAGTCCATTCACAAACTCGCCTTCGTCAAATTGTCCGCTGCAAAAGGCCTGATAAAAACCGAAGCGGCCTTCGAGCGCAGAGGGCGGCCCGGTGAATCCGGCCCGCGCCATTTGCGCGGCTACTAGCCCTGCGTGCGCCGCCCAACCGCAATGCATACGTTTAACCGAACCGCCCGCGCGATTGCCTTCGATAATGCCCGAACCCATCGAAGCCGCGATGCCGACGGCGTGCATTACGCCCGCCGCGCCGAGACGATAAAGTTTGGCGACCGCCGCCGCGACGCCCAACGTGCCGCAGATCGAAGTCGCGTGCCAACCGCGTTCAAAGAAAACCGAATTGCCCAACGCGCGATCATAGCCCGCCATCCCCGAACGCACGCACATCTCATAACCTACGGCGAGCGCGGCCAGCACGTCTTTGCTGTCGGCTCGTATGGCTTCGGCGGCGGCGAATACACCGGGGATGAGCGAGGCGCTCGGATGCAACACGCTCGGCAAATGCGTGTCGTCGTAATCTAACGAGTGCGCCAGCGTGCCGTTGATTAACGCTGCACTCGGTGCGGGCAAGCTTTGCGAGGTACCGATAGCGGTGGCTTCCGCGTGACCGCCCCAATGCGAAACCATTTCAACCATCATTCGACTGGTGTCGAGCGGCGTCGCGGCGAGGCACAAACCGATGGTGTCGAGCGCGCGTTCTTTGAGGCTTTGAATGACAGCGGCAGGCAACGTGGCATAAGTCACAGTTTCAGTGAATTGGCCGAAGCGTTGTAAGAGAGTTTCTGTCATAACCAATATCAAACTGAACTGCCAACGATGGGAGTTATGGGAGTTATAGGAATACCTTATCCCCATCACTCCCATGGCGCTCATAACTCTCATCGCGCATCACTCACCGTCCCACCAACGCCCACGAATGCCCATCCGGCGCTCTGAAACCAAAGCTCGATTCGCCGAACTCATTCTTCATCACATCTGTCACCATCGTAGCTTTGCTCGCTTTCACCTTCGCGTGATAAGCCGCAATGTCGGCGACGCGATAGGTGTAAAGCGAATAACCCAAGCTGCCCGGACGCGAACGCTCGATCAGGTTTTCCTGCTTGAGCGCAAGCGGTATGCGGCGCAGCAGCACGCGCCCCGACACCGCCGTATCGGGCGTAGCCCCTGCGCGCGGGTCGTCAATCGTCGAACCGTAATAAGACTCGCCCGGTTTTATGTCGTAAAGATTGCGCGAGCCTTCGTCGAGCGATTCATAAGTGTTGAGTTTTTCGTATTGCGTGAGTTTCAAGCCCAACACGTCGCTATAAAATTTTGGCGTCTCAACATCATCGCACGCGTAAACCAATCCGTTATGTGTCGTATGGCTCGTGCGGAATTTGGCGGCTTCGTTGATCTTGCCGTATTTCGGCGCGTCATAACCGAAGCGTTGAAAAAACATGTGGCGCACCAGCGGTTGCAAGACGATGAGTTCGCGCACGCCAACGATGTCGCCGATGAACGGTTCGCTTTGCGCGAGTTTATAAATCTCAGACCATTGCGGCGTGACGACATGAATCGGCTTGCCCGCGCGCCGGGCAGCTTCGGCGTGGTTATAAAGCGACATCACGTCGCGCGTCAGCGTCGAAGTCCAACGGCTGCCGGGTTGAATCAAACGTGCCAAGCCCAAACCTTCGTTCACGGGCTTTTCCCACTGCCACAAGCGAATCAATCCGTGATCGCTGTCTTGATGCAACAGGCGGACGGCGCGCACTTTGGAATTTACGCCATACAAGGCTTGCGCCTGTGCGGCGGTGAGTTCGCCTATGGGGCCTACGCGATAGCCGAGTTGTTCCCAATAAGAAATTTGCGGCAAGAGGTCGGTCGTACCGATACAGATTTCGTGCAAGCCGCTGATGACGGGTTCCTGTGCGGCGCGTGTGAGGAACGGCGTGAGGCATAAGGCAAAAGAGAAAACGGCTATCGCAATTCGTCTTATCATCTTCATTGTCCTTTTTTACCGAGCAGAAAAGTCAGCGTGGCCCACTTCGATTCGTAATTCACTTTGCCTTCGTTGATGCGGGTCATGTTGATGAACTTCACGTACCACACGCCCGTCGCCGTGAGTTTCATGCTCGCCAAGCCTTGCCCATCAGTGCGGACTTTATTCGTCGTCGCGGGGCCGGAGCGCGTTTGCCAGCCATAAAGCACCGATTGATTCGCCAGCGGCTGCCCGTCTTTCACACAGCGCACCGTCAGCGTATCGCCCACTTTCAACTGATAAAGATTTTGCAGCGGAATGATCTCGACCGGATAGCCCAACGCTTTCTGATAGCTGTCGCTGCGTGCGTCGCCAACCTGAAAGATGGCTTTGACGTGTTTGCTGTAACGTTCGTTCGAGGCTTCGTTGAGCTGGTTGTTCTTTTTGCGTTCGAGGTAAGTGTCGTTGACGCCTTCGAGTTGCAGGTAACGATTGAACTCAGCGGCCTTCATCGCCAACTCGCGCGGCTTGATCGAAGTCGCCACGACATACGTGCCCGGCTCTTTGGTGGCGAAACGCAAGACGGTTTCCGTGCCCGCGTTGCGCCAGTTTTCGAGCGGCGGATGCGTCGTGCCCGAAGGCGCGACGACGCTCACATCGCGCATCCGATCGCGTTCGATGGAATTCGCGCTGTGATGAAATTCGCCGTTGAGCAGGCGGACTTCGACATCTTTGTTAGGCGCGAGGTAATAAGAATTGAACTTGAGAAAGAGATCGTGCGCCGTCACCGACAGCCACAATCCAGACCAGCAACTCACGGCGAATAAGAGTCGCAATAAAACTTTTCGTTTTTCACTTTTCACTTTTCACTCTCCTGTGACGACTGCGACTGGGCGAATCGGGACGCCGGTTGCGCCTACGACCTTGAGCGGCGTCATGACAAATAAAAATTCAGAGACACGCGCTTCAGCCAGCGGCGTCAAATTCATCGCTTCGATAATGTGAATGCCGCTTTCGACCAGCAGCATGCGGTGGACGGGCAGCAGCGCGTGGCCGCGTCCGGCGTGAATGCATTCATACGCGATGGTTTCTGCGCCGGTGAGACGAACGCCGCGTTCGATCAGCCATTGCGCAGCGCTTTCGTCAGGGCCGGGTACGCCTTCTGCATGGCCGAGAAACTTCACCGGATCGCTCCAATGCGCCGCCCAACCGGTGCGAATCAAGACTACATCGCCCGCCCGCACCGCTACGTGTTGTCTTTCTGCCGCCTGCGCCAAATCGTTCGCCGTGACGGGCGTACCGGGCGCGAGCGTATCAACTTTTTTCAACGCGGGAAGATCGAGCATCACGCCGCGACAAACGGTGAGCGGAATCGCGGCTACATCATGCGTTTTGAACTTGCCGCCGCGTTGCGCTTCATAAGCGTCTACGCCGCCATAAAGCAGGCCGTTGTGCGACACGTGGCAAAGGGCGTCTACGTGCGTGCCGGTGTGTCCGCCGAACATCATCATTTCGTTGGCGGCGGAACCGCCGTCGGCGCGCACCATATCGCCGTGGCGTCGCTGCAAGGCCAGTTTGAAGCCCGGATGATTAGGCGACACCGGCATGGTCATCTCGATGGGGTGCGCCAAATCGTAAAGTTTTGCCTGCGCAAACAGCGCGAAGAGTTGTTCCTGCTGGGTCATTACAATGAAATGGGTTGATGAGGTCAGTTGTTATAAATCTAAAACAAATAGGGACACGCGCGAATTTACTTGCTCAGGCTGAATAGTTCAACGGCGGTAAGGCGATTGACAGCTTTTCGATACACTCGGTAAGGTGCGGTTTCACAACCATAAGATTCACCCCGATTGGCTCTTTGGAGTTTTTTTGCAATGCCCTTTTGTTCCCTTTTGGCTCCCTTTCGCCAGCGTTTGTCGCTGGGCTTCATCCTCATCTTGTTCAGTGGCAGCGGCTGGTTTCTCTTTACTCATAACGCAAATGCACAACGCCGCACCGCGCGACGCACACCTTCGATCAACAAGTCTGCGCGTAGCGTGTCGCCGCGCGCACGCAGAGTTGCGCATCCCGCTGCGTTGACCTTACGCGACGGCACGCTTATCGGCCAACCGTGGACGGGTGACGATCCCATCGCGGAATCCACTGCCGCGATTATGGAGCGCGAACAGCAACGCCTCGCGTCTTTACAACCAACGGGACAACCCGAAGACAACTTGCGTCCGCCCAAGACGGAACGCGAAGGCCCCGAACGCGACCGCTTGCCGCAAAACCCTGACGCCCTGCCCGGCGCGCAATGGCCGCTCACCGACAACGAGACAGCAAGACTGGGAGAAGGAGAAACTGCCGCGCTCGCGCCGCAACCGGTGGCTTTTAGTTTCACGGCGGCGACGCAGGCCGATTCGGGTTCGTTTCCGCCTGATTCGATGGGAGCCGTAGGCCCTTCGCAATTTTTGCTGTGCATCAACGGACGCATTCGCGTATTCAACAAAAACGACGGGATGATCGGGGCGTTGAATGCCGACCTCGAAACGTTTTTCACTTCGGTGCGCGATGGCGCGCTGACGACTGATCCGCGCGTACGGTTTGATCGGCTGTCGAATCGCTGGTTCATCGTCGTTATCAATTACCTGCGCGGCGGACAGTTGGTCTTGAACAATCGCGTATTGATGGCCGTCAGCGATGGGCCGCAAATTACCGCGACGACCGTGTGGCGGTTTTATAGCTTTCAGCACAACACCGTCACGCCCACGGGTACGTCGGGACTTTTTGCCGATTACCCTACGCTGGCCGTAGACAACCATGCTCTTTACGTCGGCGTGAATTTGTTCAACGCCGATGATTCGTTTGCGGGCTGCGATTTGTTCGTCGTGCGCAAGTCGGCGTTGGTCAGTGGCACGGCTCTGGTGGCGACGGCCTTTCGCGGACTGACGACCGGGCCGAATGCGCCGGGGATGTTTACGCCGCAGGGCGCTGACGGCTTTGAAGCCAATAACGTCGGTTACGTCATCGGCGTAGACAACGCGGCGCTGGGTCGTCTCGTCGTGCGGCGCGTGAATGATCCGGGCGGTGCGCCTACGTTATCGCCGAACCTGAACGTCAACGTATTGGCGACAGCGCAACCCGTGCGCGTGCCGCATCTGGGCAATACGCAAGGCGCTGACGGAAACCTCGATGCGATTGGAGATCGTTTGTTCGCGGCGCACGTACGCAACGGACGTTTGTGGACGGCGCACAACATCGGCGTAGACCATCGCGGCACTTCGTTTAATTTGCGCACGCGCAACGCCGCACGTTGGTACGAAATCGGCGACCTCGACACCGACGCGCCGCGCCTCATCCAGGCCGGAACCGTATTCGCCGACTCGCCGAACAATACGACTGATGCGCGCAGCTATTTCATTCCGACGTTGATGACTTCGGGGCAGGGACACATGGCGTTGGGCTTTTCGGCAGCGGGCGCGAACGAATACGTCAACGCAGGTACGGCGGGGCGTTTGGCGAACGACACGTTAGGTACGACCCGTGTGCCGTTGCTTTTCACGGCTTCGAGTCAGGCTTACAACCCGTCGCGCGATCCAGGTGATTCGGCCATCGGACGGCGTTGGGGTGATTACTCTTACACGAGCCTGGACCCGTGCGACGATATGACGATGTGGACGGTGCAGCAGTTTGTTGACAACACGAACAGCTACGGTTTGCGCGTAGCCAAACTCGCCGCGCCGCCGCCTGCCTTGCCCGCGAGCGCCAATCCGCCGAGCGTGCCGGTAGGACAAAACAACGTCGAAGTCACCATCACTGGTTTATCAAATGACGGCGCAGGTTTTTATGACCCCGGCGCGAATTTCGCGTGTCGCCTGAACGCGCAAATCAGCGGTGGTGTCGCGGTGCAAAACATCACGTATGTCAACGCGACAACGTTGCGGCTGACGGTTTCAACCGTAGGCGCAAGCGTAGGGACGAAAAACATTTCCGTGACCAATCCCGACGGACAATCGGTCACAGGCAACGGAATCTTTTCGGTAGGCGAATGCAGCTACAACGTAGCCTCGCTCACGCACAACGTCGCGGCCAGCGGCGCGAATCTTTCGCTCAACGTCACTTCGGCTTGCGGCTGGACGGCCATCAGCCAGTCGCCTTTTATCACCGTGACGAGCGGCGCAACCGGCAACGCGAACGGCGCGGTGAATTTCACCGTCGCGCCGAATATCAACGCTGCGCCGCGCGTGGGTTCATTACTTGTCGCGGAGCAAACCGTCACAGTCACGCAAGCAGCGGGCGCGGGTTGCACGTATGAATTCACGCCCGCGACGCAAAACTTTTTGTCTTACGGCGGATTCGGCACGGTGACGATGACGGCGTCGAATGATTGCGCGTGGGCGGCGACGGCGAGTGATAGTTGGGTGAGCGTATTGCCCGGCTTCGCGGCGCGCGGCAACGGTACGATCAATTTCAACGTAGCGCCGAACCCGTCACAACAGATGCGCGTCGCTACGATCACGCTCGGCAATCGCAATTTCATCGTCACGCAAGAAGCCGCGCCGCGCGAGCTTGCGATTGATGACGGCAGCTTTGAACGCGACAGCGGCAATACGCTGGGCGGCACGATCTATCGTTTGAATCGGCTGACACCGACGAGCTATCCGGCGACGCTGACTTCGATAGCGATTTATTTTTCCGGTCGCGGCGGAGCGCCCATCAACGGCGATTTCACGTTGCTGTGGGGCAACAATGCCGACGGCGACAACGTGATTGACGGAACAGTCTTTCAACCAAGCAATCTGAAAATCACGGCGGTCAATGAGTTCACGGTCTATACCTTGCCTGCGCCTTACACGATCAACGCGGGCGATTTCGTAGTCGGTTTCAAAATGCTCACGACGCCCGACATCATTCCGCTCGGATTCGACAACAACAATCCGGCGCGACGGCGTTCTTATCGCTCTGACGACGGGGTGATGTTTATTTTGACGGAAGGCGCGAACGGCACGCCGGTGAATTACGGCATTCGTGCGCGGCTCACCGGCGGCGCGCAGGAACTGGTTGGGTACGAAGCCGACATCGCGCCGCGCCC
>JABFSD010000604.1 GCA_013140935.1 Acidobacteriota bacterium | reverse complement strand
ATCGGAATGTCGGCGTTGGCAAAGGCGCGAGACATGCGCGACTTGTTGTGTACCGCAGCGATGGCGGCGCGCGTGTTGATCGTTTTCACGCCGCGTTCGTCGGCCCAGCCGAGCAAGGTGAGCAAACCCCAACTGCGTCCGCGGCCTACGATTAGATCAAGGCCGTCGAGCCAGGCATCGTCGCCCATCGTATAAAAAGTTTCTTGCGGGTTGACGAGCGTGACGTGATGGCCGCGCGCGACGAGCGCATCGTGCAAACCCATCGGCTGGTTTTGACTCAGATAGCGCGCTTCCGCGAATAGCCCGATGTGGAGTGGGGACGGCATAGCGGTGATTCCTTTGGGTGAAAGCGGCGAATAATGCTAACCGCTGGATGTTCGGGGCGTGCAGTGGAAGGCCGTAACAGGGGAGTCTGTTCGTGCGGCGGAGCGGATTATATGCGGCCTTTGCGAACGGTCAAGCCGCGCGAGCATTCGATTTTTCAGCGCCTCGTCTTCTATGATGAATCCGTTGTCTCATCACCTGCGAATAGATTGTTTTTAACGGAGATCCCTTATGAAAACCCGCATCATCGTCGCGTCGCTGTTGAGTTGGCTCGTAATGCCGCTGCTAGCCACGGCGCAAACCAGTAAGAAAGACGAAGCCGTCGCTGCTATCGCCAAACACAACGCCGAGCTCATCAAGTTGAGCGATCAAATTTGGGCTTACGCCGAGACGGCTTTGCGCGAACACAAATCCGCGAAGGCTTTGGCCGATTACGCGGAAGCGCAAGGTTTCAAAGTCGAACGCGGCGTTGATGGCATGCCGACGGCTTTCATTGCGAGTTACGGGCAAGGCTCGCCCGTCATCGGCATCCTCGGCGAATTCGACGCGCTGCCCGGCATTTCGCAAAAGGCTTCGCCCATTAAAGAACCTTTGGAAGCAGGCGCTCCCGGCCATGGTTGCGGACACAATCTTTTCGGTACGGCCAGTCTCGGCGCAGCCACCGCGATCAAAGAACTCATCGCCGCCGGCAAGCTGAAAGGTACGATTCGTTTTTATGGCACGCCCGCCGAAGAATCCATTTATGCCAAGACCTATCTGGCGCGCGACGGATTTTTCAAAGACCTTGATGTCTGCCTCGCGTGGCACCCGGATTCAGAAACCAAAGCCGACGTAGACTCGACGCAAGCCATCGTGGATTTCATCGTCGAGTTCAAAGGCCGCACCGCCCACGCAGCGGCTGATCCGTGGAATGGCCGCAGCGCCGTTGACGGATTGGAAGCCTTCACCCACGGCGTCAATCTCTTGCGCGAACACGTCAAGCCGACGGTGCGCATGCATTACGCGATTATGAAAGGCGGCGACGTGCCGAACGTCGTGCCTGAATACGCCAAAGTCTGGTGCTGGGCGCGCGATTCCAAACGCGAAGGCGTCGAACCCGTCATGCAACGGCTGCGCGAAATCGCCGAAGGCGCAGGCAAAATCGCGGGCGTCGAAACCAAATTCACCGTGCAAACGGGTTGTTACGAAATCCTCGTCAATTTGGCAGGCGCGAAGATGCTGCAAAAAAATCTCGAATGGTTGGGGCCGTTACAATACACCGCGGCTGAACAGGATTTCGCGCGTGCATTGCAACGCGCGGTCGGTGCCAAAGAAACCGGACTCGACGGCACGCCGCATCCGCTCAAAGCGCCGCTGCCCAATCCGCCCGGCGGTTCGACCGACGTAGGCGATGTGAGTTGGGTTGTGCCTACGTTGCATTTGTCGGTGACGACCGCGCCCGAAGCCGCTTGGCACGCCTGGCCTGTCGTTGCCAGCGGCGGCATGTCCATCGGTCACAAAGGCATGACTTACGCCGCCAAAACGCTCGCGGCTACGATGGTGGACTTGTTTGAAGACGCCGCCGCGCGTGCGACAATCCAAGCCGAGTTCAAAGAGAAAACCAAAGGCTTCGTGTATAAGCCTTATATCGCGGACGGGCCGCCGCCTGTACCCAAACCATAAAGTCATCGCTGCGTCACGATGTTGTCAGGAAGAAATCAAATCGGATTGACCGGGCGTGAAATCGCCGCTTGTATACGGGTCTGGGAGTTGCTGTGCCGCCCAAAGCAGCGCGTGCTGGTGGTGACGGAGGCCGCTCGACATTCCTCACGCACACGTTTTAACGAAGCTGACGGCAAGGTTTATTTAGGAGCGGATGTTTTCCCCGGCCCAGGTGTCGGAGCCAATCACCGCCTTTCCATGATGGCTTGTTTGGCGCATGAATTGGCGCACGCGGAACGAGCGGAGTTAGAATTCGAGCGGCCTCTTAGCTGGCCCGATAATTTGCGGGATGAAGCAGAAACCAGTTTGCACGCATCTTTCCATCCCGATTTATCTGACAGAGATCGAACCGATTTAGTTGAAGACGCGAACGAACGTTTGATCGAATGGCTGGCACAAAATCGAACTGAGGTGAATTTATGAACATCGAACCTTCCGGCGTAGTCTTTACCGGCACTTGCGAGATTCAAACCGACCGCTGCAAAGCTAAAGAACCGGCTGCCGTGAGCGCCGTTTGGACTTCACCTGCGCGCAGACAAGTAGACGTGTGTACCCCTTGCCTGGAAGAGCAAGTACGTCTGGGCGAATGGGAAATCCGTCACGCTCGCATCAGCCGCCGTAGTGACATCGCTGTTTATTCGCCAGATCATCAATTGCAACTCGTCGTGGAAATCGCGGAAAAACTGGCGACGCACGCGACGCCGCAACAACAGGCGCTCAGGATTTATCACAATTTGTGTACTCACGCAGGTATTCCCCGTACTCCTTATTTTCTCTTATACCTGCATCCCGGACATTTCTACCTATGGACAAACGCCCGCGCTTACGTACCGGAGCCGACTTATGCGATAGACGATGAAAGTATGCTGAAGCCCTATCTTCACAATGCACCTTCATCATTCGAATCAAACTTGTCCGATCGGTTAAAAGGGGCGCTCGAACGTTGGCTGGAAGATGTCGCCCACACCAGGCAAGCACTTCCTGATTGGCTGGTGGAATCAGGTCTTCGTGACTTGCTGAAAAACTGTTCTACCCCTATGCAAACGGCGCTGGCCGCTTAAACATAAGAATCAAATCTATGCTTCACATACCCATCTTACGCAAAGGCAATCCCTACAAGAGCGTTGACGTTCAGCGCGTACCCGATTTCAAAACCCGTGAACCCTTCGTCGAAATCAGTCAGGCCAATGCCGGATTGATTCGTCGCGATTTGCTCGATCTCGACGCGGCGCGCGCGAGCCTGCAAAAGTTCACGACTGCTGAACTGATTGCGATGTGCAAACAGGCGGCGGATTCATTTATGAACGACACCTTGCCCGTCGGCGACCAATCGCAATCGCCGGATGATTACGTCAAACAACTCTCGGCGACGACTGGCATGCCGCACGTACTCGTTCGCAAAAACATGAAAAAGATCAGCGGCGTAATGGCCGAGATGACGAGCGTATTGGCGGGCCTCACGCGCGGCCTTGATCTGGCGATTCTCGACGCGGGCTTCGGCACGCACGAAGGCGTCGCCGTAAGTTTTTATCCGCGTACCAATTCACTCGGCGTCATCCTGCCGAGCAATTCGCCCGGCGTACACAGCTTATGGATTCCCGCCGTAGCGATGAAAATTCCGCTCGTACTCAAGCCCGGCAGTTCAGAACCCTGGTCGCCCTATCGCATCATTCAGGCGCTGATAAAAGCTGGTGTGCCGGGCGAGGCTTTCGGTTTCTATCCTGCCGATCACAGCGGCGCAGGCGCGATCTTGCAAAATTGCGGACGCGGGATGTTCTTCGGCGATTCTTCGACGGTGGGCAAATACGCCAACGACTCGCGCGTAGAGTTGCACGGCACGGGTTACAGCAAAGTCATTCTCGGCGATGACGTAGCCGACGACTGGGAAAAATACCTGGACGTGATGGTGGCTTCGATCACCGAGAATGGCGGGCGTTCGTGCATCAATGCTTCGGGCGTATGGGTCACGCGCCACGGCAAAGAAATCGCCGCCGCCATTGCCGAACGCGTCGCCAAGATCGTACCGCGTTCCGCCGAAGACCCTGACGCGCTGCTTGCGCCGTTCGCCAATCCAACCATTGCCGAGCGCATCTCCAAGATCGTAGACAGCGGCCTGCGCGAATCCGGCGCGACCGAGATGACAGAAAAGCTGCGCGGGCCACGGCTGGTCGAACACGACGGCGCGACGTATCTTTTGCCGACCATCGTGCATTGCGAATCGCCCGAACATCCGCTGGCGAACCGCGAGTTTCTGTTCCCATATGCCAGCGTGGTCGAAGTCAAACCCGACCAATTGCCCGAAGTGTTAGGACCAACGCTCGTGGCGACGGCGCTGACAAACGATCAGACGCTCATCAACAAACTCATCGCTTCGCCCCACGTAGACCGCCTCAACATCGGCCCCATCCCGACGATGATTATTTCGTGGGATCAACCGCACGAAGGCAATCTGTTTGAGCATTTATATGCGCGGCGGGCATTCCAACGCGCCGCAGCGGCGGGAGCGTAATTTCATCGTTATGACTACACCGACAGTAAAGAAACAACGCGAACCCAAACCGCCCTGGCTCAAGATTCGTTTGAACACAGGCGCAAACTTTCAAGAGGTCAATCGCATGATGAACGACCTCAAGCTGAATACGGTTTGTCAGGAAGCGCGTTGCCCGAACATCTATGAATGCTGGTCGAATCGCACCGCGACTTTCATGATCGCGGGCGACACTTGCACGCGGCGCTGCGGCTTTTGCGCGGTCAGCAAAGGCGAACCCAAACCGCTCGACACGCAGGAACCGCTGCACGTGGCTGAAGCCGTCCAGCAACTCAACTTGCGCCACGCCGTCATCACAGGCGTAAACCGCGACGATCACAGCGACGGTGGCGCAGCGCACTGGGCCGAAGTCATTCGCACGACGCGTGCTTTGAATCCCGGCTGCAAAATCGAAGTCCTCATTCCCGACTTCGAGGGCAATGACGACGCGCTCAACGTAGTCCTCGACGCCGCGCCCGACGTACTTAACCACAACACCGAAACCGTCCCGCGCCTTTACCAGCGCGTACGTCCGCACGCGCGTTACGACGAGTGGACGATGAAGCTGTTGCGTCGCGCGGCTGATTATCGTGATCGTGTGCGCCCTGCGATGTTGACCAAGTCCGGCATTATGGTCGGCCTCGGCGAAACGACTGAAGAGATTATCGAAACCATGCGTGACCTGCGCGCGGCGGATTGCGACATCCTCACCGTAGGCCAATACCTGCAACCTGCGCCGCAACGCTTGAAGGTCGAAAAGTTTTATCACCCAGATGAATTTGCTGAGTTCAAACGGCTAGGGTTGGAGATGGGTTTTCGTTACGTCGAATCAGGCCCGCTGGTGCGGTCGAGTTATCACGCGCACGAACATGTGCCGGAAAATCCGCGTCCCGTGATGGTGTCAATGACGGCTGAAGCGCGGCGCGAATTGCCGGTGCTACAACTGGCTACAGTGTGAGCGTGCTATGGCGGCTAAGGCTACGATCCTTCCTGAAAACGTATCTGGTCGCTTTTCGGTCAACAGCGAGTGCATTGATTGCGACCTTTGCCGACAGGAAGCGCCCGCCAATTTCACACGCGAAAAAATGAAGGGCTATTCTTATGTGAGCAAGCAGCCCGCGAATGAAGCTGAACAAGAACAATGCGAAGCCGCGCTCCAGACTTGTCCGGTGGACGCGATTGCCAAAGGATAAAAAGCGAACGGCGCAGCTTCCTGATGAAGTTGCGCCGTTCGCTTTTTATGTACTGTCAGCTCTGCTTATTCGCCAATGATTTGTTCCGCCGCGTCGGGATTATTCTTGGCGATGATGTTGGCAATTGCTTCAAGCGCGACCTCTTCGTCGCCGGAGATGGTGCCAATACCTAAAAATCCACCCGACGCCTGCGCGATGCTGCGGCTATAAGAGAGCAGGTCTTGCCGGGCTTCGCGGCGCTGCCCTGCCGGTTGAGCTTCGATGAAGATGCGAATGGCCCGCAGCGTATTTTCAAAGAATGCGTCAGCAGGTTTTTTCGTTAGCCATTCGTTGAGTTGCGTTTCGGCGGTGCTGCCGATGCCGATGCCGACGCCGCGTGAACGCGCCGCGTGCAGGATGAGTTCGCGTTCTTTATCGCTCACGTCGCCCGAAGCCCACGCCACCTGAATCAGCGGCACGAGATGCAACAGCATCACCGTATCGGGCGTGTAGCCCAGTTCTTGCAAAGCTTCGACAACTTCGGTGTCTTGAATGCCGGTCGCGGCGGCCATTTGTTGCTGGGCGTTTTCAGCCGAATTTTTCTGCCGCAGTTTCTCGATCAATTCGCGCTCTTTGCGCATGAAATATTCTTCTTCGAGTCCGCGTTCGCGCTCGCTGAAGATGTCTTTGTTCGACATATCGTTCCTCTTTTCGTGTGATGAATTCGATGATCCGTAATAGATGATGACGACCCGATTGAAACAAAGTCGCGCCCTTTTAACAAGCCCGTCTTGCGCGAAGTTTTTACGCGCTAAAACCCACCTGAATGCACGGCTCACACTTCCGGCAGAAACGACAACCCGCTTGAACTGCCTTCCCCTTCGTGCTATTTCACTTGGCTTTGTGGCGCATCATTTCATCTGAGTAATGCGCCGATAATGCGGATTTATAAGGTTCTCAACGGCATTTATGGCTAAATCATTAGTAATCGTCGAATCGCCTTCGAAGGCAAAAACCATCAACAAATATCTAGGGAAAGATTTCAAAGTGCTGGCTTCGGTCGGCCACGTAAAAGACCTGCCCAAGAAAGGTTTGGGCATAGATTTCGATAACGATTTTGAGCCGACTTATGAAGTCATGCCCGGCAAGGAAAAGGTCGTGCGCGAGATCAAAGAGGCTGCGAAAGATGCCGAGACGATTTACATTGCCACTGACCCGGATCGCGAAGGCGAGGCCATCGGCTATCACTTGTCAGAGATCGTCACCGGCGGACGCGGCAACTCGAACAAAGCCGTCTTTCGCGTGATGTTCAACGAGATCACCAAGAAGGCCGTGCAGGATGCTTTCAAAACGCCCGGCCAGATTGATCAGGATTTAGTAGACGCACAGCAAGCCCGTCGCGTGTTAGATCGCATCGTCGGTTACAAAGTCAGCCCGTTGTTGTGGGACAAAGTGCGGCGCGGCTTGTCAGCCGGGCGCGTACAAACTGTCGCCGTGCGCTTAGTCGTCGAACGCGAACGCGAGATTCAGGCCTTCATCAAAACCGAGTATTGGTCAATCATCGCCAACCTGTCGGCGCAACTGCCTCCGGCCTTTGACGCGCGGCTTTACAAGATCATTGAC
>JABFSD010000732.1 GCA_013140935.1 Acidobacteriota bacterium | reverse complement strand
AAAGAGGCGATGTATCTGGCGGTAGGCTTATCGCGGCTGCATCAAGGCAAGCATTGGCTGATTGTCGTTGGCGTACACACATTGCCTGAATTGGCGTTGGAGATTGATTACGCAAAGCTGTAGCACAGACTGAAGTCTGTGCTACGAGGGAAAGCTATGAACGACCTCAATCAAACCTTACGCGAACAATTCGGCTTCACCAACTTCCGCGCCGGTCAACGCGAAGTCATCGAAAACATTCTGGCGCGAAGACATACGCTCGCCGTCCTGCCCACCGGCAGCGGCAAGTCGCTTTGTTATCAATTGCCCGCGCAACAACTGCCCGGCCTCACGCTCGTCGTCTCACCGCTCATCGCGCTGATGCACGATCAAGTCGCTTCACTCACACGACGCGGCATCACGAACGCCACCTTCCTCAGCAGCGCACTCACGCCATCCGAAATCGGTCAGCGTTATCACGAGATCGAACAGGGCAAATACAAATTGGTTTACATTGCGCCCGAACGCTGTGACGCGCCGCGCTTTCAACAACTCATCCAGCAACGTGAACTCTCGCTCGTAGTCATTGACGAAGCCCATTGCATCAGCCAATGGGGACATGATTTTCGTCCGCATTACCGCACGCTGTTCACACGATTGCCCGCGTTGCGACAAGCTACGTTGCTGGCGCTGACGGCGACGGCGACGACAGAAGTGCAAAACGACATCGCCGCCGCGCTCGACCTGCCCGCGCTCGAACGCATCATCGCGGATTTCAATCGCCCCAACCTGCGCTTTGAATGCTTCCACCTCGACCGCCGCGAAGACAAAGACGCCAGGCTTATCGAATTGTTGAAAGCCAACACTGGCGCGGCGATTGTTTACGCCAACACGCGCCGCGAAGCGCAAACCGTCCAGCAAACTTTGCTGTCGCGCGACATCAACGCTTTGCTCTATCACGCCGGACTCGTCACCGCCGAGCGCACCGCCGCGCAGGAAAAATTTCAACGCGACGAATGCCCGATCATCGTCGCCACCGTCGCTTTCGGACTCGGCATAGACAAGCCCAACGTACGCCGCGTCATTCATTACAACCTGCCCGGTTCACTCGAAAATTATTATCAGGAAGCCGGTCGCGCAGGCCGCGACGGCGCTTCTGCCACTTGTACGCTGCTTTACGTGCAAAGTGACACGCGCACGCAACGCTTCCTGCTCGATCAAGCCTTTCCCGCCGCGCCCGCACTCTATCGCGTATACGATCTGTTACGCGCCGCCGCCCCGCTTGCCGTTAGCGCTAGCGATCTCGCCACCGCCGGACAACTGCCCGAAATCACCGTCAGCGCTGCGCTGCACTTGTTCTATGAACAGCACTGGCTCACGCTCACCCAGGAAGGCAAATACGCCGCCGTGCAGACTGATGCCGCGTTGCAACTCGAAACCACCGCGCTCTCGCAACGCCGCTATCGCGCCAACGAACGGCTGCGCCAGATGATTGCTTACGCGCTTGAACCAAGCTGCCGCCGCGCGCGCATCCTCGAATACTTCGGTCAACGCTTCACGCCGCCCTGCGGCAATTGCGACGTATGCGACCACGCCCCCGCACCTACAATTGCAACTGTCACCATCGCCGCTACCGAAAAATCCGACCGCATCGCGCGCGCCATCCTGCAAGCCGCCGCCGATTTCAACGGACGCCTCGGACGCACCCTCATCGCCGAAGCCCTCGCAGGCAGCCACAGCAAACGGGTTACGCAACCCAAGCTCGATCAATCGCGCCATCACGGCGCGTTGCGTTTGCACGGACGCGAACGCATCCGCGACTGGATTGACGAACTCATCGCCCGCGCACTCTTACGCACAACAGCAGAAGAATTCCCGCTGCTCTGCCTCACCGAAGCAGGCCGCGCCGCTTTGACTGAAGCCACGCCACTGCCGCTTTCCCATTGCGAAGAAGTTCAAGCCGCGCCGCCCGTCGTTACTGAACCCATCGAAACGCCACCGCCCGCCGACTCGCTGCTCGAACGACTGCAACTGTGGCGACGCGAAAAAGCCGTCGCGCTCAACGTTCCGCCTTACGTCGTGTTGCACAACAGCATGCTCTCCGCCATCACCGAACAACGCCCGCGCACCGAATCCGAACTATCAAAAATCAAAGGCATCGGCACGCAACGCCTCGCGCAATTCGGCGCTGACTTGTTGCGCCTCGTCGTCGCATCCGCTCCGCCACCTGTGGTTGTAACGCACGACCTGCGCCTGCAAATCGAAATATGGCGGCAAGGCGGCGCTCCGCCCGATGCGCAAACGCTGCTCGCCAAGCTCAACGAATTCGACCACACCGATTTGATCGTCGCCGTCAACGTGCTGAAAGACTTGCACGCCCACGAAGCCGCGCCACGCTTGCACGCGCTCTTGCGCGAAACCTCCAATGGGCAATTGCTCGGTACTTTATGCGAAGCCTTGGGACAACTCGGCGAAACGGCGGCAGTGGCTGACGTAATCAAGTTGCTGGATGACGAACGTCCTGGCGTGCGGCGCGCGGCGGCGCGGGCATTGGGACGGTTGCGTGTGCGTGCGGCGTTGGAACGTCTCGCTACGATGGCGCAACAAGACGCGGCGGAAAGCGTAAAACTCTCAGCGCGCGCGGCCGCGTGGTTGATTGAAGAAACGACTGGATAGTGGTTGCAGTAATTGAGTCACGCTCAGCTACTTAAAACTTCGCGCAACCGTTTCGCCACGATTTCGGCTTCGCCCGGTTGCAGTTGCCACACGCCGATAGAGAATTCCTGCGTAGCCTTATCGGCAGGTGACGAACCCGGCGTAATCTCAATCGAAGGCGTGCCTTCACGCATCTGTTTGCGCACATCGTCAGCGGTCAATTTGAGCGCAGCCTTTTCCCACTTGAGCCGCACGGTGGGTACGTGATTGGCGACGGGCGGGACGTATTGTTCGCCGGTGATGGCTTTGTTCGTTTTCATCGCGGTATCAATGATGAGTTTGGCGCGGCGTTCCCATTCCTTCCATTCGGCGTCGGCGTCGCGTTTTAGGTACTGTTCGAGCGCGACCAGCATGCCGAGCATTTCTTCTTTGTTCACTTTCATGCCGCGTCCGATGGTGTCGCCGTTGGGCGGCGCATTGACGCGCGCGGCTTCGATCAGGTCTTTGCGTCCGACCAGCAAGCCTGCGCTTTGCGGGCCGCGCATGCCTTTGCCGCCAGAGAACGCAACCAAATCAAAACCCAGCTTGGTAAACTTCCACAGATTCTCGGTCGGCGGCACGTCAGCCGCGCAATCAATCAGTGTGGGTACGTTGCGCCGTTTGGCGATTTCGGCGAATTGCGCCGCTTTGATCTGCCCTTTCGGGTCAGAGTCGTTGAGAAAGAACAGCATCGCCGTTTTTTCGTTGATGGCTTTATCGAGTTCGTCGGCGGATTCGATTTCGAGCAGCTTGATACCGCAGTTGCGAATCGCGTGGTCGTAACCGACGCGATGCGTTTTCTGAATCAACACTTCGCTTTTCATCCCCGTCAAATCAGGCAATTGCCGCGCTCGTTCGGGCGACTTACCCGTGAGACATGCCGCCGTCGCCAGCGTCAACGCCGAAGCCGCGCCCGACGTAACCATCGCCGCTTCGGCTTGCACGAGCGAGGCGATGCGTTTGCCTACGGCGTCGTGTAAATCGCTCAACGTGACGAAATGTTTCGAGGCGTAATTGATCGCCTCCATCGTTTCGGGATGCATCAGCGAAGCCGTCAGCGCGGTGTAAGTACCCGCCGCGTTGATGAAAGGCTTCACGCCGAGTTCCTTGAAATAATCGCGGCCCGCAGTCTTGGTCATAGCGTTTGTAGTAGCCGAAAATAGTCCGCCGACGAAGGGCAGACTCGACATGGTTTGAATGAAGTTGCGACGAGTGGACATGTTGCTCCTCTGAAGTAGCACAGACTTCAGTCTGTGACCCGTAGCGTGGACTTTAGTCCGCGCTGTTTTGAATTGAGCGCGGACTAAAGTCCACGCTACGACCACAGACTGAAGTCTGTGCTACGTTTTATTTTTCGGCAAAGGCACGACCGGCAACAGAATGTGCGAAGCCCGCCCAGCCGTATGAAAGATCGTTTGTTTCGCCACGCGCACTTTCGCCGATTGGCCGAAAGGCTCGCCCGTATTCGGATTGCGGTCGAATTGCGGGAAGTGGCTGCTGGTGATGTCTACGCGAATGCGGTGGCCGGGCAGGAAGACGTTCGCCGTACCCACCAAATCAATCTCGAATTCGTAAGTTTGATTCGGCGTGAGCAGTTGCATCTTGTCCGTACCCTGCCGATAGCGCGCGCGCAGGATGCCTTCGCAGATGTTGTAAGCCGCGCCGTTCGGATGTACGTCAATCAGCTTGACGACCCAATCGGTGTCGGGGCCGTCGGTTGATGCGTGCAGCTTCATCTTCACCGGCCCGGCGATGGCGAGCGGTTGGGTGAGGGTTTCGCTGGTGTAAACCAACACGTCTTTGCGATTCTCGATCACGCGCTGATCTTTTGGCCCTGCCAGCGTAGGCGTCCCACAACAATTGTTTCCGCCCACTGTCGGCACAGGATCGTTCGGATCATAGCTGTATTGATCGCTGTTTGAACCGCTCGGCAAGCTCGCACTCAGCACGCCATTGCCCTGACCCGTATTCGCCGCGCCGCCGCTCGATAAATACCACGGCGTGAATTTCGTCGCCGGAATCGGCCAATCCTGTTCGTGCTGCCAGACGTTTGCGCCCATGTAAAAAATTTCTACGGGCGGCTCGCGGTCAATGCCGTTGTCTTTGTTGCCTTCTGGGCCTTTCACGTAATGATCGAACCAGCGCAACTCGTGATCGAAGAGCAACCGATTCGCCGAAGGGCCGAAATCCAAGTCGCCGAATTTCTGGCTCTGGCCGTGTCCCCACGCGCCGATCATCATCCGCGATTCGCGCCGCGTCTTTTCGTTCGCGCCGTGTTTGCGTGCGCCTACATAACCGTTGATCGTGCCCGCCACGAAAATATCGAACCAGCCGCCGCTCGTATGCACCGGCACTTGCAACTTGCCGAACTGCTCTTCGTCGCTGATGGCTTTCCAGTAAGCGTCATAGCCCGGATGCGCCAGCCAGTCGCGGTAATGCTGAACCGCGTAACCCGCGCTTTGCTGATCGCCCGTTTGCAGCGGCAGATGTTGCAAGATCGTTTCGTATTTCAATTCCGGTGGCGCGAACGCTTCGGTGTGCCAGTACTGCGGCAGCATGATGCGATTGGGCATGCGGACTACGCCCCAGCCGTAATTGAACGAAAGCCGAAACGCGCCGCCGTGCGCAATCCAGTTGGCATAGATATTCGTCGAAGCGACGGCGGGAAACATCGCTACGAGATTGGCGGGTTGCAGGCTGGCCGCGCGCCATTGCACGTGCCCCAGATAAGACCCGCCTTGCGTAGCCACTTTGCCATTCGACCACGGCTGTTTGGCCGCCCACTGAATCGTGTCGTGCCCGTCTTCGGCTTCGGTGCGGAACGGCTCCCACCTGCCTTCGCTTTCATAACGACCGCGCGTGTCGTTCATCACGATGGCATAACCGTGCTGCGCGAACTTGATGAGATTCTCGTGCGCGCCGTCGCGCTGCACTCCGTAAGGCGTGCGTACGACCAGCGTAGGATAGCGGCCCTCGGCGCGCGGCAAATACACGTCGCCGTAAAGCTTCACGCCGTCGCGCATCGGGATCGCTTGGTAACGCAGGATTTTGATTTCTTCGAGAGCAGAGGCTGGGTTGTCAGGCCAGGTCACAATGGTTAGCAAAACCAATAAAGCCAGTGCGCAAGCACCGCCGCGCAACAATAAAGTTGAAGGGATCGTCAGGTTCATAGGGGCACTCTGGGATGATGGTATGTTCTCAATGCGTCGCCGCACGGCTCGCGGCCTTGCGCGTGTGTCCGTTTTGCGGCTGATGTGCTTTGAGCCAATCAGTGAGATCGGCTTTAGAGTGAAAGTTAAGCAACGCTACTCCGAGTTGCTCGACTTGTTCAGTAGAGAGTTTGTTCAATTGCCTTTGTACACGATCAGCCAAAGTTCCAACTTTGGCTTCCAACTGTTTGAGTGTTAAACCGCGCATCCGCTCTAACCCTTCTTCTAATCCTTGTTGCAGCGCAACGCGCTCGAATCTTGCTAAATAGGGCATCTTGTTGCTCTCCTCATACTCGTAAACTTCCTGTTCCAACTGCTGCTCCAATTTCGCTGGCAACGTCATCACCCATTCAATGAAACGAAACAAATTGATGATCTGCTCGCGCGCGAAGCCACGCCGATAAAGGCTAAAAATCAAATGACGTTTCCATCTCAACCGTAAGTCATTATCGCCGCGCGTTTCGTGCGCCTTCAACTGCGCCATCACGACGACGGCGAAGACGTTGTCGCTCGCTTCCAACTCATTCCAGCGTTCAACGTAATCAGCCACGCGCGCGCAGGGAAATTCAAACACCGTCTTGCAGCCCCAACGTTCGGTTGCGTAATGCCCCGTTTTGGCGCGGCCCAGACCCGTCAGCACCGCGAGGCTGACGACTTCGACTTGGTGTTTCTCTTTGTCGAGCAAACGGTAGTTGTAAATGAACAGCCGTCGCGCAAAAACTTTTGTCACGCGGTCTTGCACCTCAACGTGAATGAGCAACCAAGCCGCTTTGCCGTTGATGAGCCAGACTTTGAATAGCTTATCCGCCAACAATTTGCCCGCATCGTGCGCCGGACGGATGCGCGCCAACTCTGTGTCGAGCGATTCATAACCGCGTGGCCAATCAATCTCTGGATAAATGTGCGGGAAGAAGAACTCGACGAAAGACGGGAAGTATTCGTTGAGCATCTCCTTCCACGCACTATCCTGATCGTTGGTGGGCTGAGGTTCTGGTTCAATCATCGTTCACCGCCGCTAGACGTTTTAGAACAACAGCTTCAGCCCGAACTGCATTTGCCGCATCGGCGCCGCCAGCGTCGCAATCGAACCCGGCCCGCGCGAGGCCGTCACTTGCGTAGGGAACGCGCCGTTGGCCGCCGCAGGCAGGAACGTTCCATTCAAGCCCGTGTTCGGAAGGCCGAATTGCGGCGTGTTGAACAGGTTGAATATCTCGGCGCGGAATTGCAGCTTCAGCTTTTCGGTCACTTGCGTATTCTTCATCAACGAGAAGTCAACGTTTTTGAAACCGGGACCTTCGAGAATGCCCTGCCCGGCGCTGCCGTAATGGCAGAACTGCGCCAGATAAGCATTGCGCGCAATACCGGCAGCCACTGCCACTGGATCTGTGCCGGTGGTTATACCCGGTTGCTGGCAAGTCACTACGCGAAAGGCATCGGGGTCATACCACTTGTTGATCGTCGGCGTATCGA
>JABFSD010000726.1 GCA_013140935.1 Acidobacteriota bacterium | reverse complement strand
ACGTAAATTACAGCGGCCAGACTAGCCGCCAAACCTGAAAGCACGTAAACCAGAGCGGTTCGTTTGGCGACTGGAATTCCGGCGAAGCGCGCGCCTTCGGCTGAAAAGCCAATGGCATAAATGCTCCGGCCAATCACTGTTCGATGCATCAGTAGAAAGTAAAAGACCGCTGCCGCAATCAGTATCAACGTTTGCGGCGGCAGAAAGCCGAGCCAATACCCCTGACCAAGAAACAGAAACGACGATGGGAAACCGCTGTAATTGGCTATGCCGCCTGTGATGCCTTCGGCCAGGCCGCGAAAGAGCGAAAACGTTCCCAAGGTGACGATCAGCGGCGGCAGTTTGAGCCGAGCGATCAACAGCGCATTCAAGCCTCCACCTAGCAACCCAACTAACAAAGTCAGCGCCACGCTCAACCAGATCGGCAAACCGGCAACTTTCCACATCCAGCCACAGGCAATTGCTGACAAACCCATCATCGAACCTACTGAAAGATCAATGCCGCCCGTGATGATGACCGGCGTGAGCGCCAGCGCGAGCAAACCGATTTCTACGCTGAGGCGAATCAACTCAAAGCCATTTGCGCGCGTGAGAAAATTGTTGCCGGTGAAACTGAATACGGTGACTTCCAGCAACAACACGATGAGCAGCGCCCATTCGTGATTGGGGAAAAGCCGTTGGTGAATTGGTTGCTGAACCGTCATTTTTATTTGCGGTCGGCGGCCTTGCGCGCTGCCATTACTTCTTGCTGAAGTTCCTCTTTTGAAGGCCCCAGCGTTAAAAACTCTTCGACCCAGGCGCGCGCTTCTGCGCTAAACAGCGCGTATTCTTCATCCGTCACCAGCTTCGCTTCGCGCATCCCGGCGAGTTTCATCAACCCGTCAGAACGTTTGAAGTCGGCGAAAAACAGATTCATCAGGTTTTGAAAACTTTTCATCAGGGCGGTGATGTCTTGGTAACGCTGATAGGCACCCACCTTCGTCGTGTTAATCATTTTGCTGACGTGATCTAAATGCCGCTGGCAGAACCGATCTCTGATCCCCGGATGCAATTCGCGCAGCGTTTTCCAGTCCGCGTCTTTCATCAACTCTTCCATGTCCATGAAGTCGTCTCCTAAAAGCAAAAAGAATTGGGCAGGATTTTCAGGATGGACAGGATTGAGCAAAGGCAATCATTGCCATGCTTTCGCCTCATCCTGTCAATCCTGTCTCATTCGTCTCGCTGGTTCGTGGAATGCGTTGACGAGCATGAATAGACCCTGCCGTAATAAGTGACAAAACATTCCGCTCCGATTTAGAGCCTAAATTGATTCCTTTGGGTGTATATAAGCTCTTCGATCCATTGACGCACCCCTTCGCTAAACAGCGCAAATTCCTCATCCGTTATCAGGTTCATGTCGCGCAGATTGACGAGTCTCGCCAATCCGTCAGAACGGCGAAAGTCGGGGAAAATCCGCTCTACAATGTCTTGATCCCGATGGCGTTCCAGCAGGCGCTGAGGAAACCGATCCACCGCTATGGGATGCAGTTCGCACAGGATTTGCCAATCCGCGTCTACGATCAACTCTTTCATGTCTATAACCTTTTCTTCTTTTCAGGCAGTAATGCTGCGGCGCGTCTGCCATTGCGCAAATAAAAACTCTGAACACACCGCCGCCAAAATGATCGCGCCTTGAATCGCTTTTTCCCAATATGGATTGATGCCTGCGTAAGTCAGCGCCGTGCCAATCGTACCCAACAACGCCACGCCAATCACCGTGCCGATGATCGTACCGCGCCCGCCGTTGATGGCCGTACCGCCTACGACGACGGCGGCAATGGCTTTGAGTTCGAGACCTACGCCCGCATTGCTGGGGATTTCGGCGAAGCGCAACGAATTCAATAAGGCCGCCAACGCCGTGAACGCGCCGAGCAAAGCGAATACGTGAAAGGTGACGTGCGGTGGACGAATGCCCGCGAGTCGCGCGGCTTCGGCGTCAGAGCCAGTCGCGTAAACCGCGCGTCCGGCGGCGACGTTGCGCATCAGCCAGTGCAAGGCGAAGGCGAGCAGCAACGCGATGATGACGATCACGGCTTGGCCTGCGCTTTGTCCCAAGCCGAACCATTGAAATGAAGCGGGCAAGCCCTGCACCCACGCGCCGTCAGTCGCCCATCGCAATACATCGCGCCAGATCACCATCAATGCCAGCGTGACGACGATAGAAGGAATGCGTACCCACGCGATCAATGCGCCGTTCAATGCACCGAGCATCCAGCCGATGAGCAATACGACGACAGCGACAAGCGGCAACGGCAAGCCGGTCTTCGCCAGCAAGCCCGCGACTACGCTCAAGACGGCGAACTGCGAACCGACCGAAATATCAATCTCGCCCAACAGGATAACCAGCGTCATGCCCAACGCGATAATGAGTACAGCCGCATTGCTCACCGCCAGGTCGCGCAAATTGCCGAAGCTGTAAAAGCTCGGCGCGACAATCAACACGACGAGCAACAGCGCGGCAAAGGCGAGGGCAGCTGACAGTTCACGTTGGTATTTGTTGAATATTTGATTCATTGCTGCGCTCTCGTCTCAAGTAGTTATCAACGAGGTTCTTGCGGGCGTTGAACACCACCCATTGCTCCTTGAAAGCCTGAACCTATTGGTTCGGGGGCTTCTAGCTCGACCTGAAACCCGTTCAGTGAGGCAGTAAATGCCCCAGAGATAACTGAAGGAGATAACACCATATCTGAACCAATCACCCAAGGAGTAAAGGCCGCAGGAAGCACTGAAGCGTCTTGGGGAGATGATTTTGGAACAATAGCGAGTTGAGCGATTTTTGCAGACAGGTAACGGACTCTAACTTGAGCAAACTCTGGCGGCAGCATCAAAATGCTCATACAGTCTTTTCCCACATAGCTCTTGCTTCCAGAACGAGTGCTTTCTGCAACCAGCCGCACAGTATCAACAAGGATGGTCTCAGCCTTATCAAACTCAATCGAGCCAATACTACGTAACCGCCCGCGCATGGCATCAATATCGATGGTCTTTAGGTTATTTTCAGGTGTGCCTGAAAAATAGAACTGGCGTCCAAAATGACGAGGCGCGCGCCACACTTGCAAATCGGGTTGGCTTCGTTCTTTACATACTCCAATCATTATGGGGCGACTTCGTTTGCGACGTGCCCACTGCCAGCCAGTGAAAACCAACTCGAACATCATATTTCGAGCGTCCCTTTTCATAGTAGGTCGTGCAAAGGCTGCGGCAAGTTCTTTTGATAGGAATTCAATGGCAGGGCCAATACGCAACCATCTTGGAACACGCCCAGTCTGCATACTAGGTGGCTTATTTCTATCGTTGTAATGAATGCCTGTTAAGGCTTCAGCTAGCCACCAATCAGTGGGAGTACCATCAATATACGCTGCTCCGGTATAACCGATACTAACAACTGCATCTGGTGCAAAATAAAGTAGATTCTTGTTCGATATAGAATCAAAAGGTTTGCCATTCGCTGTTACAAGCCGATCAGTAACTTGAAGCGCGAAACATCGTGATGCTTGTGAGAGAATTAAAGTCATAAATTCAGCAGCAACGCACTCATGCAGCGCGGAGAAAACTCTAAGTGACAGGAAGTTAATGTCCCAACGCCATCGCCAGCACTCGCTCTTGCGTAGCCTCTTCCCGCGACAATTCGCCCACAATGCGCCCTGCGTGCATCACAGCGATGCGGTCGCTCATCCCCAGCACTTCGGGCAATTCGGAAGAGATCATCAGCACGGCCATGCCTTGTGCGGCGAGGTCGCCCATCAGGCGATGGATTTCGGCTTTTGCGCCTACGTCAATGCCTTGCGTAGGCTCATCCAAAATCATCACGCGCGGTTTCGTCGCCAGCCATTTCGCCAGCGCGACCTTTTGCTGATTGCCGCCCGACAGATTGCTCGCCGCGTTGAAAATCGAAGGCGTCTTCACGCCCAACTGTTCAACCAGCGCAGCGGCTTGCTGACGTTCAGCAGAAAAATTGAGCCAGCCGTTCGCAGGCAAACTCGCCAGCGTAATGTTCTGGTCAATCGCCAGCGGCAAGATCACGCCGTGCTGACGGCGGTCTTCGGGCACGTAAGCGATGCCGTGCGCGATGGCTGCCTCAGGCGAATTGATCGTGATGCGTTCGCCGTTCAAACGAATCTCGCCGCTGTCAGCAGGCGTCAAACCGAACAGCACGCGCGCGAGTTCGGTGCGGCCTGCGCCGATGAGTCCGGCAAGCGCGACGATTTCTCCGGCGCGAATTTGCAGATTGATGTCGTAAACGTTTGCCGCCGCGCAAGTGACGTTGCGCAGTTCTAAAACGGCATCGCCGTGTTTGACCGCGCGTTTGGGGAAGACGGCTGAAAGCTCGCGCCCGATCATCAGACGAATCAGATCGTCGCGCGTCACGTCGCGCATCGCGTGCGTCTCAATTGTCTGGCCATCGCGCAAGACGGTTACGCGGTCGGCGATTTGCGCGAGTTCTTCGAGACGATGCGAGATGTAAATCATGGCTACGCCTTGCGCGCGCAACTCGCCGATCACGCGAAACAGATTTTGCGTATCGGCTTCGCCCAAACTTGCCGTAGGCTCATCGAGAATCAGAATTTTTGCATTGGCGCTGAGGGCGCGCGCGATTTCGACGAGTTGCTGTTCGGGCATGGTCAGATTGCCCGCGCGTCGTTCGGGGTCAATGTTTGCGCCGACGCGCGCGAGCAAGGCGGCGGAGTGTTCGTGGCGCGCGCGCCAATCTACGCGTCGCCACAGGCTGACGGGTTCGTTGCCGTAAGCGATGTTCTCAGCCACCGTCAAATCGGCGAACAACGCAGGCTGCTGATAAATCGCCGCGATGCCCAACCGCTTGGCTTGCGCGGTGTCGTGTTGCGTAACGAGTTCATCGTTGATCGTAAGCGTACCGCCGTCAGCCACGACTGCGCCAGTAATGATCTTGATTAACGTAGACTTGCCCGCGCCGTTTTCGCCGACGAGCGCATGCACTTCACCAGCACGTAGGTCGAAGGAAGCGGCACGCAAGGCTTGCACCCCAGCGTATGATTTTGAAATGTCGGTTGCAGTTAGCATTTCAACTCAAACAGATTCGTCCACGAAGTCGCACGAAGGAAGACACGAAGCAGAAGTTTTATGGCTAACACGAACCGTGAAAACCGTCATTCTCAATTCTCCATTCTCAATTCTTATGCAGAGAGACAGCCGTTGCTTTCGTTCGCCGCCAAGCCACAACTCTTCTCTGCATAAGAATTGAGAATGGAGAATTGAGAATGCTTGCCGCCCAAAGCTCGTATGGCTTTCATTGTTTCACCTTTCTTCGTGTGGCTTCGTGGACGAAAAATTTATTGCTTCGCGGCATTCAACAACCGCAGCGCCGCACTCACCAACAACTCGCCCGCACCCGCCGCACAGCGTGCGCTCCACACTTCGTAATTGCTTTCGGGATAAGCCGAGTGATTCGGCACGTAACCAATCGAGCCGTTCGCCAGTTCGACGATCATCGTGTACCGATACGGCGAAGCCTGTTTGATGCTCTGTCCCAACTCGACAAAGATTTCGCCGGGCAGTGAGACAAACGCCAACTCGTCGCCGACGGTAATGACTTGCACTTCGACTTCGAGCGGTTGTCCGTTGCGAGCGACGATGTCCAGCACCTTGAACGCATTCACCTGTTCCTGAAACGTAGTCTTCGCATCAGTCAATCGCGCATAAACCTCTTTGGCTTTCGTCACGTCGGCATCGGTGATCGGCGCGAGCGGCAGCTTGACGATTTCGCTGCGCACTTGAATGCGTGATGACGTGAGCGGCCTGAGCGAACTCCAACTGCGATTGATCGCGCCCGCCAAAATCGTAGCGATGCGAAAGGCTTCGGCTACGCCTTTTTGGTTGTCGAGCCATTTGATGTCGCGGTGATTGATATTGCCGCACGCCCCCGTAGCAAACACCGTCTGAAAATCTTTGCCTTTGCTTTCGGCCAGCAAGCGCGCCAGATGGCCGGGGAAATCAGCCGAAATCTTTTGCCCGCCCGTCGTATCAAGATGCAACGCGAAATTGACGAACGAAGCGAGAGGCTGGCCCAAAGCATCTTTTGGTTGCGATTCGAGATAAAGCAGGCTCACGTCAGGATCAATCGGTCCGGCGGGTTTGATGATGTTCTTGTCCTGCTTCGGCGGATTCCAACTCACCGTGCCGTCACGCATCCAGAAGCGGCGATTGAAACTCGCGCCGTGTTCCTGCGCTACGGTCGCGCTGAGTTTGATCGGAGCGAGTTTGCGATTGGCTTCGGCGACGGCTTGCGCGATCAGCTTGGGCAGGTTCGCCGTGTAGGCTTTGGCTTCGACGGAATCGCCGCCATCCAGCGCATCGCGCGTATTCTCTCCGCTCACGACGGGCGACGTATGCGAGTGCGTCGCCGCGATCATCACGTTCGCGCCCGCGATGCCTGACTGCGTTTCGATCAACTGCCGCGCCGTCACAATCGTATGGCGCGGCAACGTCAGAATGTCGCAAATCACTACCGCAGCCTTCGCGCCGCCTTGTTCAAACACGATGGCTTTGGCGTAAAGATCATCGAGTACGCCTTCGCTCAAACGCTTGCGGTAATAGCCCGCCAGCGGCGTACCGTTGGGCGGCGTGATCGAAACGGCGGCGACGCCTGCGCGCAAGGCTTCCTGTGCAAAGGCTTGCGTGAATGACGCGAACAAACAGACCACCGCGAATGACAAGCTGCACATCGCTCTATTCATAAACATCCTTTCGATGGCCTACGCGAACGACTTCGATGACGAGCTTTTTTTCCAGCACGTCAAAGATCACGCGGTAATTGCCTTCACAAATGCGATAAGTGTGCGCTGTGCCAACCAGTTTTTTCACGCCGACGGGATAAGGATCATCAGCAAGCTGTTCAACGGATGCCACAATGCGCGCGATCATTTCTTTCGGCAGTGCCTTGAGTTCTTTGACGGCAGAGCGCTTCCACTCAATGCTGTAAGAGTCCATCTTGCTTTAGCTCCGCCAATAAATCGGCGTGTGAGATAGTCGGTTCGTCGCGCCGCTCGGCGGCTAGCGACAAGTCTTCGAGGTCTTCCAACAAGCCGTGAAAGTTCGCCAGCGTAAGAATGACCGCCGTTTTCTCACCTGCCTGATTTGTCACGTATTGAACGTCTAACTCTTTGACACTAACCATAGCTTTCCTCATCGGAAAGTAGGGCAGGTTTCGAACCTGCCCTACGATATTTTCAAAACGACAACTCACTCAATTTCACCGGACGCCCCAACTCTGCCGACAAGTCTGCGGCAAAGGCTGCGCGGTGTGATTGAAAGGCGGTCTCGAAATCCGTCAGCGGCATGGGCTTGCCTGCAT